>MWBF01000118.1 GCA_002068935.1 Chloroflexi bacterium ADurb.Bin325 | reverse complement strand
GTGTTCACCCAGCTCATCTCCGGCCTGGCGACGCTGGTGGGCGTGACGGTGATGATGTTCACCATCAGCCCCCTGATGGCGGGCCTCGTCCTGCTGGTGGTGCCCGTCTCCATCGTGCTGGCGCGCATCATCTTCACCGGCTCCCAGAAGTTCTTCAAGGCCCAGCAGCAACAGCTGGGCGCGCTGTCCGGGCAGGTGGAGGAAACCTTCTCCGGCCACCAGGTGGTGCAGGCCTTCCGCCAGGAGGGCGCCGCCGTCGCGGCGTTTGAGAAGACCAACGGCGCGCTGTACGAAAGCGCCTGGAAGAGCCAGTTCTTCACCAGCCTCATGCATCCCCTGATGACCTTCGTGGGCAACCTCGGCTACCTGCTGGTGGTCATCTTCGGCGCCGCGCAGGCGGCCATGGGCCGCATTTCCGTGGGCGACATCCAGGCCTTCATCCAGTACGTTCGCAACTTCATGCAGCCGCTGATGTCCTTCGCCCAGGTGACCGGACAGATCCAGACCATGGCCGCCGCGGCCGAGCGGGTCTTTGAGTTCATGGATGTGCAGGAGGAAACCGAGCCGCACGACGCCCCCAAACTGGGGCCGGTCAAGGGACGCGTGTGCTTCGAGAACGTTCGCTTCGGCTACGACCCGGGCACCATCGTCATCCACGATTTCTCCCTGTGCGTACAGCCCGGGCAGACCTGCGCCATCGTGGGCGAGACCGGCTCGGGCAAAACCACCCTGATCAAGCTGCTGATGCGCTTCTACGAGCCGCTGTCCGGCCGCATCACCCTGGACGGCGTGGACCTGGCCACCCTGACCCGGAAGGAGGCTCGCAGCGCCTTCGGCATGGTGCTGCAGGACACCTGGCTGTTCTCCGGCACCATCATGGACAACATCCGCTACGGCCGCCCGGACGCGACGGACGAAGAGGTGAAGGCCGCCGCGGCCGCCGCGCACGCGGAACACTTTATCCTGACCCAGCCCGGCGGCTACCAGATGGTCATCAACGAGGCGGCGGACAACGTGTCCTCCGGGCAAAAGCAGCTGCTCACCATCGCCCGCGCCATGCTGGCGGACAAGCCCGTGCTCATCCTGGACGAGGCCACCAGCAACGTGGATACCCTGACCGAGCACCGCATCCAGGAGGCCATGCGCCGGCTGATGAAGGGGCGCACCAGCTTCGTCATCGCCCACCGCCTGTCCACCATCAAGGGGGCCGACCTCATCCTGGTCATGCACCAGGGCGAAATCGCCGAGCACGGCACCCACGAGGAACTGATGCGCAAGGGCGGCCGCTACAAGGAGCTGTACGAGAGCCAGTTCGCGCCGGCGTGAATCCCGCCCGGGCGGCTCCAGGCGCCCGCTTCTTGCCTCGATTCCGTGCATGATGGATGTCGGAGGATTGTTTCACGTGAAACATTCCGACCGCCCTCAACTGAACTATCGGGAGGACACGGCATGATTCCCGCCGCCCACCTGCGCGCGCTGCGGGCGCTGTGCGCCGTACTGGCCCCTGAGGAGGGCCTGGTCTGGGCGCTGACCGGCAGCACCGCCTTCGCCCTCCGGGGGATGGATCTCACGCCCCATGATATCGACCTGATTGCCGACCGAAGCGGCGCCTACCGGATCGGGGGGCTTCTCGGGGACAGATGCCTGCGCCCGGTGTCCCCCTCCTGGACGCGCTACGTCCGTTCCCATTTCGGGCAGTTTGTGGTGGAAGGCGTGCAGGTGGACGTTATGGGGGATTCCAGCTATCTGGGTTTTGGCGGCGGATGGACCGCCCCCGCCCCTCTGCCCGCAGGCCGGCAACTCGCGGCGGGCGCGCATCGCGGAGATGCTGCGGCTGCTGGGCCGGGACTACGGGCAGGCGCGCGCGAACCTGTTGCGCGCGGGGATCGCGACGATCCTGGCGGAGACACCCGCCCCAGGTTCGTAGTGGGCGCTTCAGCGCTGAACGGGGCACTAAAGCGCCCACTACGAACCAGTAATAGTACGATATTCGGAGCCTTGCTTGAACCCTGAGACGCGTGAATTTGCCATCGACCTGGCCCGGCAGGCCGGCGACCTGCTGCTGGTCACGCTGGCGCGCGGGCTGGACGCGCGCCGCACGCGCGCCAAGGCAGGGCACTACGACATCGTCACCGAGGCGGACGAGGCGTCCGAGCGGCTGCTCGTCGCCGCGCTGCGCGGGCGCTTCCCCGGCCACTGCATCCATGCCGAGGAGAGCGCGGGCCGCGAGATCCCCGCGTGCGAGTGGCTGTGGCTGATCGACCCGGTGGACGGCACGACGAACTTTGCGCACGGCCTGCCGGTCTTCGCGGTCAATCTCGCGCTGGCGCGCCACGGCGCGCCGGTGCTCGCCGTCACCCACGACCCCTCCGCGGGCCGCACGTACTGGGCCGAGCAGGGCGGGGGCGCGTGGGTCAGGGCTGCCGGGCAGGATCAGCGCCTGCACGTGTCGTCGGTCAACGACCTGGCCTCCGCGCTGCTGTCCACCGGCTTCATCGCCAACCGCGTGCTGGGCGCGGACCGCAACCGGGCGGAGTTCAGCGCGCTGGATCTGAAGAGCCAGGCCGTCCGCCGGTTCGGCTCGGCCGCGGTGATCATGGCCTGGGTCGCGGCCGGCCATCTGGAGGCCTACTGGGAGGCCGGGCTGAAGCCGTGGGATCTGGCCGCGGGCTGGCTGCTCATCACCGAGGCGGGCGGCCGGGTCACGGACTACGACGACGGCCCGATGCGCCTGAACAGCCCGCACATGATCGCCAGCAACGGTCAGCCGGGCGTCCATCGCGAGATCATGGCGACCCTGGCCGCGATTCATCGACGCCAGGCGAGCGGAGCGTAGTCGGCCATGTACATCGACCGGCGCTACAAGGGGCGCCGCAAGCGGTCGCCCTGGCCGTATGTCTTCCTGACCGTCCTCGTGCTCATCCCGGGGGTCTACTTCCTCGCGACCCGGACGCGCTTCTTCGAGAACCCGTTCAACCCGCTCGCGCCGACCGCCACGCCGACGCGCTCGGCGGTGAGCCACCTCGCGGAGGCCGAGGACGAATATCGGGCCGGCCGGCTGACCGCGGCCGCGGAGGGCTATCAGCGCGTCGTCGAGCTGGAGCCGGACAACGACGAGGGCTATAACCGGGTCGCGTGGCTGTGGATCCTGCGCGGACACCCCCAGCGCGCGGTCGAGCCGGCGCGCAGGGCCGTCGAGCTGAATGAGAGCGCCCGGAATCTGGCGATCCTGGCGATGGCGCTGGACTGGACCGGGGACTACGAGGAGGCCATCAAGGTCGCGCTCAAGGCGGTGGACGCGGATCGGCGCTCAGCCGAGGCGCACGCGGTCCTGGGCGAGGCTTATGCGGATCGCAACAACTGGACGCGCGCGCTGGAGGAGGCGCGCGAGGCGGAGAAGCTCGACCCGGAGAGCGCGTTCGTCATGCGCAACCTGGGCTATGTGCTATCGATGCAGGGCCGCTACGACGAGGCGCTGGAGACGTACGAGCGCGCGGCCGAGCTGGAGCCGACGCTGGGCTACATCTACATCAGCGCGGGCAACATCCACATGGCGCTCAGCGAGTACGACCTGGCCATCGCGCAGTTCGAGCGGGCCATGACCGCCAACCCGGACGTTCCCACCGGCTACGACGCGCTCGGCTATGCCAGTGCGCTCAACGGCGACGCAGACCGGGCCGAATCGGTCCTGGAGAAGGCGATCGAGATCGACCCGGAGTATGCGCCCGCATACGCGCACCTGGGCCGCCTCTATTACACGCGGCTCAACTGGGAGTCGGCCATCGAGAACTTCGAGAAGGCGTTTGCGCTGGGGCTGGAGAGCGAGGAGTTCTATTACATGTTGGGCCTGTCCTATTCGTACCTGGAGGACTGCGACAACGCGCTCATCTGGCTGAACAAGGCGCTGGAGCTCAACCCGGAGTCGCGGCCCGCGCTGGACGGCATCCGCCGGTGCGGGGGATAGCCCGACTGCGCCCCGATCCTGAGCGGCTGGATGAGTCGAGGCGCCATCTCGTCTTGTTGGTTGGCCCGCCCCCATTAGGTACAGCCAGGTTGATCCCGTCGGCTGACGCCGCTCAGGAGCCTCACCCCCGGCGCGCTACGGCCGCCTCCCCCTCTCCTGAACTGCGGTTCAGGAGAGGGGGCCGGGGGGTGAGGACAGCCGTTCGCATCCGGGCAAGCCTTGCTCGCGGAACTTTTGCCCGCGTGCGACCGTCTCTGACGTGCGCCCCGACTTGGGGAGAGGGGCGCGTTCGTGCTATACTCCCTGATACCCCGCGACCGGCAGACATCGGCGGCCGTCCCTGGCCGGGCGGCCTGGCCGACGTCTCCGTCGCATCATATTTGAGGTGTTCCCTGCATGTCACGCAAGACCGTCTTGACCATCCTGCTTGCCATCGCCGTCCTGGCGCTCGCGGGCTGCGCGCAGCTCGGCCCGGAGGCCACGCCCGCGCCGCCGACCAAGACCCCCAAGCCGACCTTCACCCACACGCCCGACTGGACGCCGACGCAGGAGGTCTTCCCGACCTTCACGCCCCCGCCGACCGCGACGCCTGAGCCGTCCGAGCCCGCTGAGCCGGAGGAGGGCGAAGACACGCCGTCCGAAGACGTCGTGGACGAGGAGCCGACCGCCGCGCCGGAGGCCGCCCGCCTGACCGCAAACCAGACCGCGAACATCCGCAGCGGGCCGGGCACCAACTATGCGGCCATCGGCCGCCTCTCCGCCGGCGACTCGTACCCCATCCTGGGCAAGAACGCCGCGGGCGACTGGTATCAGTTCGAAATCGAGGGCCGCGAGGGCTGGGTGACCGCGAGCCTGGTCAGCGTCGCCGGCGACGCCGGGACGATCCAGGTGGCGCAGAACATCCCGCCGCCGCCGACCCCCCGTCCGCAGCCGACCGCCGCGCCGCGGCCGGTGAACCCGCCCGCGCCGCCGCCGCCCACCGCCGCCCCGCAGCCGACGGCCCCGCCCGCGCGGCGCTATGAGTTCAACATCGCCGCGGTGCAGGCCTGCAACCGCCAGCCCGCGGGCAACTGGTTCGACGGTACGGTCTACAAGGGCGGCCAGCCGTTCAACGGCGCGCTGGTCGTGTTTAGCTATGCGCCGGACGGCCCCTGGGCCACGCCGCCGCAGATCAGCGGCCCGCACGAGGGATACACGAACTGGAATGCTGGCTATTACAGCCACATCATCAAGGCGTCGGATCCGCAGGCCGGCGAATGGTTTGTCTGGATCGTGGACGCTGGCGGCGCGCGCATCTCGGAGATCGCGCATTGGACCTCGACGGGGCCGGGCGACGGCTGTAACGCCGCGGTGATCGACTTCGACAGCCGGTAATCTCTTTCATAGGAACCGGATTTCTGTGAGAAATCCGGTTCCTACACTTTCATGATATTATCATGACCCGCGCTAACCGACGTCCACGCCGTGCCTGGCTGGCATGGGTGGCGCTCCTCGTCATCCTCGCCCTGGCGGCCACCGCTGCCGAGGGGCCTTTCGGCATCCTGCTGTACGACCTGACCGGCGAGGAACGCCTCTTCTCGCAGCTCAAGGGGCTGACCGACCTGAGCGCAGACCTGCTGCGCCCGCGGCTGCACCTGGCGGCCGACGCGCCGATCCGCCACACCGATGTGAGCCCCTTCGGCGTCAATGTGTTCCTCAACGAGGAGGTCGAGCCGGCCAAGCGCGAGCTGACCGTGCGCCTGGCGCAGGAGGCGGGCTTCCACTGGCTCAGGCAGGAGTTCCCCTGGCAGGACATCGAGATCCACGGCAAGGGCGATTTCGAGGACCGCCGCAACCCGCCGGCCCGCTCCGCGTGGGAGAAGTACGACCAGATCGTCGACCTGGCCGAGCAGTACGGCATGGGCCTCATCGTGCGCGTGAGCACGCCGCCGGCGTGGAGCCGCGCGCGCGGGGACGAGGTCGGCACGTTTGCGCCGCCCGACAACTACGACGACTTCGGCGACTTCGTCTACGCCCTGGTCAGCCGCTACCGCGGCCGCATCACCTATTACCAGCTCTGGAACGAGCCGAACATCTACCCCGAATGGGGCAGCTATGCCATCAGCCCGGAGGATTACACGCGGCTGCTCAGGATCGGCGCGACGCGGGCGCGCGAGGCCGACCCGAACGTCGTCATCATCGCGGGCGCGCTCGCCAGCACGATCGCGCTCCAGCCCGCGGCCGAGCCGCCCAACAACGCGCTCAACGACCTGATCTTCCTCCAGCGCATGTACGACGCCGGCGCCGCGCCCTACTTCGACATCATGGCGATGCAGGCCTACGGCCTGTGGAGCGGGCCGACCGACCGGCGCATGCACCCGCGCGTGATGAACTTCGGCCGGCCCCAGTTCGTGCGCGACCTGATGGTGGCGAACGGCGACGCGGCCAAGCCGATCTGGATCAGCGAGATGGGCTGGAACGCCGTGCCCGACGACGTGCCCGACAAGCGCTTCGGCCAGGCCTCGCCCGACCAGCAGGCGCGCTTCACCGTGGCCGCATACGAGCGCGCCCTGGCCGAGTGGCCGTGGGTCGGCGTCATCAACACCTGGTATTTCAAGCGCGCCACCGACGAGTGGGCGCAGCAGGCCCGGCCGGAGGCCTACTTCCGGCTGGCCGACCCCGACTTCACGCTCCAGCCGGTCTACGCCAGCCTGCAACGCTATCTGACGACGGCCCGGCCCACGCTCTACCCCGGCACGCGCGCGGCCGCCGGATGGGGCATCGTCGCGAAGGGGGCCTGGCAGACGGTGGACGCCCCCGGATCCCCGTTCGGCCGCATCTGGGTCGGCGGCCCGGCCGCGGAGCTGGTGTTCACGTTCCAGGGGGCCGGGCTGCGCCTCACGCCCGCCTGCTCCGGGGATGGCTGCGCCGGATCGTTCAGCGTCACGCTCGATGGCCGCGCCGGCTACACGGTCGCGGTGTCCGCGGAGACCGCAGGACATCCGCAGCAGGTCGGCCCCCGCCTCGCATACGGGGTGCACGAGGCCGTCGTGCGCGCGGCGGCCGGCGGCGAGGGTCTGGCCGCCATCCGCGTCGAGGAAAGGTGAAGATGGCCGCGCGGCGCGATACGAGCCTGCTCTTTCTCCTGCTCCTGCTCATTCTGGCCGTGGCCGCGGGGCTGCGCTTCTATGGCCTCGACGGGCAGAGCCTCTGGGCGGACGAGGGCAACAGCGTCGCGCTGGCCGCGCGGCCCTTCGCCCAGATCGCGCGCGACGCGGCCAACGACATCCACCCCCCGCTCTACTACTTCCTGCTGCGCATCTGGACGCTGACCTTCGGCATGACCGAGGTCGCGCTGCGCTCCTTCAGCGCGCTGCTGGGCGTGCTGCTGGTGCTGGCGACCGCGGAGCTGGGCCGGCGCATCTTCGGCCGCACGACCGGCCTGACCGCGGGCATCCTTGCGGCCGCCGCGCCCTTCCAGGTGTATTACAGCCAGGAAACGCGCATGTACATCCTCCTCGCGCTGGAGGCCGTGTTTGCGCTGCTGCTCTTCTGGTGGTGGGTCAGCCAGGAGGATCGCCGGCTGCCCGAAGACGTGGCCGCGGTTCCGCGGCTGCGCTGGCTGCCCTTCTCCGGCCAGATGACGATCCTCGTCTGGGCCGCGGGCCTCTATACCCACTACGCATTCCCGCTGGTCATCGCGCTCGTCAGCGGGCTGTACGGCCTGTGGCTGATCGCATCGCGACGCCGCGGCGCGGTCGGCCGGCGCGCGCTGCGCTGGGCGCTGCTGCTGGCCGTGGCCGTGGGGCTGTATGCGCCGTGGCTGCCGGACGCCCTGCGCCAGCTCACGACCTGGCCCGCGGTCGAGACGGCCGTGAGCGCGGGCCAGCAGCTCAGCGGGCTGTTCGGTATGCTGGCCTTCGGCCCGGTCAGCCTCCACGGGGTGGCCGGCTGGATGTGGCTGGTCGTGCTCCTGGCCGCCATCGGCGCCCTCCCCTGGCCGCTGGCCAACCGCCGGGGCCAGGCGGGCACGCCGCGCATCGACTGGCTGCGCTTCCTGCTGCCGCCGCTCTGGGCGCTGGCGCCGGTCGCCATGATCGTCGTGTTGGGGCTGTACCGCGACGCATATCTGAAGTTCTTGCTGATCGCCAGTCCGGCCTTTGCGCTGTTGTTGGCGCGCGGGGTCATCGGCCCGACGGCCTGGTTGCAGCCGCGCAGCGAGCCCGCCGACGGCGCGCTCGCGCCCGCGCGGTGGCTGCGCGGCGCGCTGTGCACGCTGTGGGTCCTCGTCTCGCTGGCGCTGGCCGGCGCAGTCTCCGGCGCGACGCTGGCCCGCTACTACACGGATCCCGCGACGGCGCGCGACGATTACCGCGGGGTCGTCCACTTCATCGACGCCACCGCGCAGCCGACCGACGCCATCCTCCTGACCGCGCCCGGCCAGCGCGATGTGTTTGGTTACTACTACCGCGGCGACCTCCCGGTCTATGCGCTCCCGCGGCAGCGGCCGCTCGATCCGGCTGACACCGTCGACGAGCTGGCCAGGCTCCTGGGCCATACGAAGGTCTACGCCCTCTACTGGGCCGCGGCCGAGGCGGACCCCGACGGCCTGATCCAGGGCTGGTTGAACAGCCGAGGCTACAAGACCCTCGACGGCTGGCACGGCAACATGCGGCTGGCCGTCTATGTCATGCCGGAGCAGCGCCCGCCCGACGAGGCCGTCGACGACCTGAACCTCCGCCTCGGCGCGGACATCGTGCTGCTCGGCTACCGCGGGTGGGATCTGGCCCCGTCGGCCGGCGAGGTCACGCAGCTCCAACTGCTCTGGCGCGCGGACACGCCCCTGGAGCGGCGCTACAAGGTGTTTCTGCAGCTGTTGGATCAGCGCGACCAGGTCATCGCGCAGCGCGACGCCGAGCCTGCCGGCGAGAGCCGGCCCACGGACACCTGGCTGCCCGGCGAGGTCATCGCGGACAACCACGGCCTGCTGATTCCGCCGGGCACGCCGCCGGGCACGTATCGCCGCATCCTGGGCATGTACGACGCCGAGACGCTGGAGCGGCTGAAGCTGCCCGACGGCAGCGACTTCATCGCGCTGCCGCCCATCACCGTGACGCGCAGCCAGACCGCGCCCCAGTTGGCCGCGCTGGACATGCAGTATCCGCAGCAGTTCGGCTTCGGCGCGATCTCGCTGCTCGGCCATGACCGGTACAAGCGGGGCTTCAGCCATGCGCGCAACGAGCCCCTCCGTCCCGGCGACCTGCTGCACCTGACGTTCTACTGGCAGGCGCACGCGTCCCCGCGCGCGGACTGGTGGTTCGTGCTGACGCTCAGCGACAACGGCGGGCGCAGCGTCGCGACGCTCGAAGCGCCGCTGGTCAGCTCGACCTATCCGACGATGCTGTGGCAGGAGGGGGACGTGGTGCGCGGGGAGCACGACCTGCTGATCCCGCCCGACCTGCCGCCGGACACCTATCGGCTCAGCCTCAGCCTGTACCCCGACGTGGAGACGGAGGCCGGCAGCGCCTACCTGGGGACGGTCAGGGTCGAGGATTGAAGAAGGAAGAAGAAAGATGGAAGATGGAAGGATGAGGAGGATGGACGGATATGATCCTTGAGACGCTGGCGGTAGGGATGCTGGAGGTCAACTGCTACGTGCTGGGGTGCGAGCGCACGCGGCGCGCGGTGGTCATCGATCCGGGCGACGAGGCCCCGGCCATCCTGAAGCTGTTGCAGCAGCATGGGTTGACGCTCGACCGCATCCTGGCGACGCACGCGCACTTCGACCATCTCCTGGGCTGTCGGCCGCTGCAAGAGGCCACCGCCGCGCCCTTCTATCTCCACCCCGCCGACCGGCCGCTGGTCGCGCTGATGCAGCGCACCTGCATGGCCTGGCTGGGCTACGACCCCGGCGAGCCGCCCGCCATCGCCGGCGACCTGGCGGCCGGCGAGATCGTGCGCGTGGGCGACATCGCGCTGGAGGTGCGGCACACGCCGGGCCACTCGCCGGGCGGGGTCACGCTCGTCGAGCACGCCACGCGGCGCGCGTTCACCGGCGACGCGCTGTTCGCCGGCTCCGTGGGCCGCGTGGATCTGCCCGGCGGCGACGGCCCGACGCTGCTCGCCAGCATCGAAGCGCAGATCCTCTCGCTGCCCGATGATTATGTCGTGCTGTCGGGCCACGGCCCCGCGACGACCGTGGGCCAGGAACGCCGGACGAACCCCTACCTGTAGCCGGGTGAGCCGATGGAGCGCCTGATGCTGCCCGCGGAGCTGCGCGACGCGATCATCGCCCACGCGCAGCGCGGGTGGCCGGAGGAGGTCTGCGGGC
>MWBF01000117.1 GCA_002068935.1 Chloroflexi bacterium ADurb.Bin325 | reverse complement strand
TTTCCCCTCCCAGTCCTCCTTGAGCACGGCCACGATCTTCTGGTCGACGGCGTTCGTGGACGCTTTGCCGGCGAGCACCAGCACCGCGGCGACCGCGGCGGCCACGAGGCGGTACGCGCCGAAGTGCGCCAGCTCGCGGTTCTTGGTCGGCAGGATCAGGGCCAGCCGCTCGCGCAGATAGTCGGGCCGCAGCAGGTCGCCCAGGCGGATGCCGTGCCGCGCGGCCTTGTCCGCATAGGTGGGGCCGATGCCGCGCTTCGTCGTGCCGATCTGCGCGCCCCCGCGCGCCTGCTCCTCCAGCCCGTCGAGCAACCGATGATACGGCATGACCACGTGGCTGCGTTCGGAGAGCCAGAGGTTATCCAGCGAGACGTGCGCGGCGGCCAGCTCGGCCAGCTCCGCCAACAGCGCGGGCGGGTGGACGACGGTGCCCGGCCCGATGATGCAGCGCGTGGCCGGGTTGAAGATGCCGGACGGCACGAGATGGAGCCGGAAGAGCCCCCGGTCGTTGACCACCGTGTGCCCGGCGTTGTCGCCGCCCTGGTAGCGGATGACCAGATCCGCCTGCTGCGCCAGATAATCCACGACGCGGCCCTTGCCCTCGTCGCCCCACTGCGCGCCCACTACAGCCGTGATTGCCATATGCCTGCCTCTCAGTATCCGTCCGCATTGGAGGGTGCGGACTCCTCAAGTCGGAGCTCGGTCAGCGCGGGCTTGCCTGATAGTTCGGCGCTTCCTTCGTGACCAGCACGTCGTGCGGGTGGCTCTCGATCAGCCCGGCGTTGGTGATGCGGATGAAGCGCGCCTTGGCGCGCAGCTCGGCCAGATCCGCCGCGCCGACATAGCCCATGCCGGAGCGCAGCCCGCCCATCAACTGGAACATGTAGTCGGCCAGCGCGCCCTTGTACGCGATCTGCCCCTCGATGCCCTCCGGCACGACCTTCTCGCCGCCCGCCTGCCCCGAGGCATAGCGGTCGCTCGCCCGGCCCTTCATCGCGCCCATCGAGCCCATGCCGCGGTATTCCTTGAAGCGCCGGCCCTCGGTGATGACCGTCTCGCCCGGCGACTCGTCCAGCCCCGCGAGCAGCGAGCCGAGCATGACCGCATCCGCGCCCGCGGCCAGCGCCTTCACGATGTCGCCCGAATACTTGATGCCGCCGTCCGCGATGACCGCGACCCCGCGCGGCCGCGCCGCGGCCGCGCACTCCGCGATCGCCGAGATCTGCGGCACGCCCACGCCCGCGACCACGCGCGTCGTGCAGATGGACCCGGCGCCGACGCCGACCTTGATGGCGTCCGCGCCCGCGTCGATGAGCGCATCCGTGCCCTCCGCGGTGACGACGTTCCCGGCCAAGATGGGCACATGGGGCGCGATCATCTTGGCGCGGCGGATGGCCCGCAGCACGTTGGCCGAGTGGCCGTGGGCCGTGTCGACCGCGAAGGCGTCGACGCCGGCGTCGAGCAGCAGCTCCAGCCGGGCGTCCAGGTCGCTGCCGACGCCGATGGCCGCCGCGACCAGCAGACGGCCCCGGCCGTCGACCGCGGCGTTGGGATGATCCTGCTTCTTCAGGATGTCTTTGTAGGTGATCAGGCCCTTGAGCATCCCGTGTTCGTCGACGATGGGCAGCTTTTCGATGCGGTGGCGGTGGAGGATGGCCTTGGCCTCCTCCAGCGCGATGCCCATCGGCGCGGTGACCAGGTTCTCCGCGGTCATGTACTCGCTCACCGGCGCCTCCTGCCGGGTGGCGAAGCGGATGTCGCGGTTGGTGAGGAGGCCGACGAGCCGCCCCTCCTCGGTGATCGGCACGCCGGAGATGTGATAGCGCGACATAATGAGCTCGGCGTCCGCAAGGGTGGCGTCGGGCGACAGCGTGATGGGGTCGACGATCATGCCGGACATGGAACGCTTGGCCTTGTCCACCTCCGCGGCCTGCGCTTCGGGGCTCAGGTTGCGGTGGATGACGCCCAGCCCGCCCTGGCGGGCCAGCCCGATCGCCATCGCGGCCTCCGTCACCGTGTCCATCGCGGCGGAGAGCACCGGGATGCTCAGCGCCAGCGTCTCGTGGAGTCGCGTGCGGATGTCCACATGGGAAGGCAGGACTTCGGCGTAGCCCGGGACCAGGAGAAGATCATCGAATGTAAGCGCCTCGGCGGCGCGCAGATCGGCATATTGCATGATAGCCTCCCAAATGGAAAGCCCTACCCGTGACGGTGCGTCAGGGTAGGGCGGCAGCTCGGCGCTGAAGGTGCAAATAGCCCTCGGCCCCTATTTTACACTTGCGCCCCCCGGCAGGCAAATGCCGCCGCGGCCATTATGAAGGACTTGTCATAGTTCAACCCCCGATTTTACGTTGACAGCGGCGGGCCTTGATGCTATAATGCAGGCGTTTCTCTCAGATTTATCTTTCCGATCCTGATAGCCGTCCCTGATCGGAGGCTGCCCTTGCTTGCCCACCCTGGCAGAAGACCTGCAATCGAGCGCCCGTGCGCGCCCATTTTCGTTCGGGACGCCTTCTATGGGACACATCGGACAGGCCTGCATCGCTTTTTCAGGCGCGCCTTTTTATCTCCGACTGGCTTTCGGCCCGCCTGACGTATGCGCACCCTGTCCCAGGCATGCGTCGGTTTTTTGCGCGTCGGTCGGGCGCGCAGCTCTGGTGGCAGCTTCACCCCCAACCCCAAGGAGGAACGTATATGACCTCAACCAGCATCTGGCGTAAAGCGCCTCCCCTGTCGCTCTTCGTGTTGCTTGTCATGCTCTTATCGATGGTTATCGTGGTCCCCGTGGGGGCCGAAGGCGCGCCGCTGAAGCCGGTCCCCGGCTATCCCATCGCCGGCTGTTACGACGTGGAGGTGCGCGGCACAGGGATGTGGTCCGGCTCGTCAGGCACGCCCCTGAGCATCTCCGTGCCCGGCCCGGTCGTCGATGCGTACCTGGTCTGGATCGGGACCGAGGACATCGACGCGCCCAACTCGCCCAACGAGAGCGACCTCACGGTCAACGGCACGACGGTGATCGGGCAGATGGTCGACCGGCGGAAGTACGGCCCGCGCAGCGGCGAGTGGTTCATGTGGCGCGCGGACGTGGGCCCCAACGGCTACAACCTGGTCCAGCAGGGCGCGAATAGCTACACCATCTCGGGCTGGGCCGCCGCGCCCGACGATAACCGCCGCAACGGCGCGAGCCTCGTCGTGGTCTACAGCACCGGCGCCTGCACCAGCTCCCGGCTGATCACCCTCACGGATGAGATGGACTGGTACTGGGAGAACACGGTGGACGAGGGGACCACCGGCCCGGTCATCTTCCAGTTCGAGCCGATGCTGACCGACCGCACGGTGACGCTCTTCCTCAACCATGCCGGTACGGATCACACGAACCCCTGCCGGCCGGAGAACCTGTGGGGCGCGTGGGGCGCGGGGACCCCGCCCGACAACATCATCAAATATGGCATGCCCTCGCAGGGCGTCAACGGCGGCCAACTGCTCGCCAAGAACCCGTTCGGCCGCTATTACGACTGCGGCACGACCACCTATCCGCCCGTCGTCGAGTATTTCGGCGGCTATGTGGGGGCCGAATGGGCGGTGACGCGGCTGAAGCTGACCGTGCCCGCGGGCGCGACCTGGCTGGCGGTGCAGGGCGAGTCGGTGGACACCGGCGCCAGCGACATCCATGATATGGGCGAGAGCGGCGCATGGTTCGTCCAGGCGTCCATCCCGCTCGCCAACCCCGAGCTGAGGGTCAGCAAGACGGACGGGCTGGACACGGCCGCGCCCGGCGATACGCTGACCTACACGATCGACTACGAGAACTACGGCTACGGGCCCGCGGCCAACACCGTCATCCTCGATACGCTTCCGGCCCGCGTGACCTATGTCAGCGCCACCAACGGCGGCGTCTATGACAGCGCGACGCACACGGTCAAGTGGGACCTGGGCACGCTGAACGCCGGCGCGTCGGGGCAGGTCTCCGTGACCGTGCGGCTCGATCCGGTCTTCCCGGCCGGCGTGACCACCCTCACGAACCGCGCCGTGATCAGCACCGCCACCCCCGGCGACACGAACCCGGCCGACGATGTGTCCACCGATGACACCAGCGTGACCGCGCAGGCGGAGCTGGACATCGCCAAGACCGCCGCGCCGGAACCGGTGGATGCAGGCAGCGAACTGACCTACTCGGTGGACTGGACCGTGGGCGGCAACGCCTATGCGGAAGACGTGACCATCGTGGACACGCTGCCGCAGGAAGTGGCCTTTGTCAGCGCGACAAACGGCGGCGTGTATGACGCGGGCGCACATACCGTCACCTGGCTCCTGGGCACTGTCACGCCCGCGGCGACGGGCTCGTACGAGGTGACCGTCGAGGTCGCCAGCCCGCTCTACAACGGGACCACGCTGACGAACGCCGTCGTCATCACCGATAAGGCCGGCGATAGCGCCGACGACAGCTTCACCAGCACAGTCAGCGCCGATCATGCGCTGACCCTGGATAAAGCTGACGCCCCGGATCCTGTGGCAAAGGGCGCCGAACTGACCTACACGCTCACCTGGGGTGTGACCGGCAATGAACCGGCGGACGGCGTCGTCTTGACGGACCCGCTGCCCTTCGGCACGCAGTTCGTGAGCGCCTCCGACGGCGGCCTCTATGACGCCGTCATGCGCATCGTCACGTGGGACCTGGGCGACAGGCTGCCCGGCGACTCCGGCTCGGTGACGCTGGTCGTCAAGGTCAACCCGGACTTCCCTAACGGCATCAACATCGAGAACCGGGCCACCATCTCCGATGCGAAGCCGGGCAAGGAGCAGGATGCGGTCGAGCTGACCAACGTCTTGCAGACGCCCGAAGGGACCATCGGCGACACGGTCTGGTACGACAATAACCGCAACGGCCTCCGCGAGCCCGGCGAGCCGGGCCTCGGCGGCGTGACGGTGACGCTCTGGCTGGCGGGCGCGGACGGCGTGTGCAGCGCCGACGATACGCTGGTCGCCACGAAGGTGACGGACCCGAACGGCAACTACCTGTTCACCGGCGTGGCCACGGGCGTCTACTGCGTGCGCGTGGATGATGCGACGCTGCCCGCGGGGGTGACGCTCGTCAGCGGCGTGAACCCGCACGGCCCGATTGCCCTGACGGAAGGCGAGAACTATCTCAAGGCCGACTTCGGCTACGCCGGCGACCAGGCCATCGGCGACCGCGTGTGGAGCGACGCCAACGGCAACGGCGTGCAGGATCCCGGCGAGGTCGGCATCGGCGGCGTCACGCTCGACCTGCTCTCCGCGGGCGCGGACGGCAAGTGCGGCACCGCAGACGACAGCGTGGTCGCCAGCACCGTGACCAACGCGGCGGGCGCTTACCTCTTCACCGGCATGGGCCCGGGCGTCTACTGCGTGCGCGTGACGGACACCGCCGGTGTCCTGACCGGCCTCACGCAGACCGGCGGCGTGAACCCGCACGGCCCCATCACGCTCGGGGCCGGCCAGTCCTATCTGGATGCGGACTTCGGCTATCAGGGCCAGTGCGTCTCCATCGGCGACCTGGTCTTCTACGACGCCAACCGCAACGGTGTGTACGAGCCCGGCCCGAACGAGCGCGGCATCCCCGGCGTGACGCTCAACCTGGTTGCGCCCGGCGTTGACGGCGTCCTCGGCACCGCGGACGACGTGGTGGTCGCGACGACGACGACCGGCGCAAACGGCGCGTACCTGTTCAGCGGCCTGGTGCCCGGCTCCTACTGGGTCGTCGTCACCGATCTGAACAACCGGCTGCTGGGCTATACGCAGACCTACGGCGCGCCGAACGCAAACAACAACGGCCAGGTGAGCCCCTACCCTGTCACCATCGATGCGTGCGGCAGCGTGCTCACCGCGGACTTCGGCTACGCCGACGGCCACATCCTGACCGTGACGAAGACCAACAACCTGCCCGCGGGCCAGCCCGTCGAGGCCGGCGCGGAGCTGGAGTGGATCATCACCTACGCCGCGGCGGGCCGCGAGGCCGCGCCCAACGCCGTGCTGACGGACTACCTGCCCCTGCAGGTGGACTTCATCTCGTGCAGCGACAGCTGCGTGTATGATCCCGCGACCCGCACGGTCAAGTGGAACCTGGGCGACTTGCAGCCGGGCGATACGGGCACGCGGACGCTGAAGGTCAAGGTCAAGCGGCCGCTGCCGAACGCCAGCTACATCTTCAACACGGTCGTCATCCTGGACGATGCGGGCGTGCGCGATGAGGCCACGGATGCGGTGCGCGTGCGCGCGCTGCCGAAGCTGCGGCTGACCAAGATCAACGACCCCGCGGGCGCGGTGAAGCCGGGCGATACGATCAAGTACACCCTCTGCTTCGGCAACACCGGCAACGGCAATGCGACCGACGTGCGGCTGATCGATCCCATCCCGGCCAACACGACCTATGTGCCGGGCAGCGCGAGCGGCGGCGCGGTCTATAACGAGGCGGCGCAGACCCTGACCTGGGATCTGGGCACGCTGGCCGTGGATCAGGAGGACTGCCGCACCTTCTCGGTCAAGGTGAACATGACGATCGTCGGGCTGACGGGCCAGGCGGCCGCGCCGCTGAGCTTCGCCGAGTGGACCGCGCTGACGATCGACAATGTCGCCACGCTGACCAGCAAGGAGGTCCCGGATCTGACCGCCAGCGCAAGCAACCCGCTCGACGCGACGGTCAGGCCGGAGATCTACAAGTCGGTCAACAAGTCGCAGGTGTGGGTCGCCGAGGGCCACCAGGAGACCATCGTCTTCACGGTGCGCCTGACCAACAGCGGCACGGCCAATGCGTCCAACGTCGTCATCACCGACATGATCCACCCCAAGCTGGTGAACGTGACCGCGACGACGACCCAGGGCACGGCGGTCTACGACTCTGTCACCCGCGTGTTGACCGTCACCGTGGGCGAGCTTGCGCCGGGCGCTGAGGTCGTCGTGACGATCACCGGCAAGACCGCGCCGGTGGCGCCGGGCACGCCGGTGCCGTTCCAGTATCTGATCACCAACACGGCCACGGTCAGCTTTGCCGAAGGCGCGCCGCGCGAGTCCAACGAGGTCTCGGTGACGGTGCGGGCGCTGGCGCCGGAGGAGATCCCCGAACCGGGCACGCTGCTGCTGTTCGGCGGCGGCCTGGCCGGGCTGGCCGGCTATGCGCGGATGCGGATGCAGGCGCGCCGGCGCAAGAATAACTGAACTCCCCATCCCCCTCTCCTGACGTGCGAACCGAAGGTTCGCCGATCAGGAGAGGGGGAGCCGAGGGGGTGAGGTCAGAGGACGGCAATCCTCGGATAGCTGCTGGGAGCCTATTCGAAGAATCCGCTCTGGGGCTTGCCTCACCCCCCATCCCCCTCTCCTGACCTGCAAGGTCAGGAGAGGGGGAGCCGAGGGGGGTGAGGCCAGTTTTCGGAGGGGCTTTGAATCAGAGTGAGGCGCTGCTCAGGCAGCGCCTTATTGTTCCTGGCCCTTATCCTGGCTCCGCTGCTCCAGCAGCCGGTTGAAGGCGCCCATGAACTCGATGGGCACGGGGAACAGGATCGTCGAGTTCTTTTCCGCGGCGATCTCCGTCAACGTTTGCAGATAACGCAACTGGATCGTGGCGGGCTGGCGGCCGATGACCTCCGCGGCCTCGGTGAGCTGCTGCGAGGCGACCAGCTCGCCCTCGGCGTGGATGATCTTCGCGCGCTTTTCGCGCTCGGCCTCGGCCTGACGTGCCATCGCGCGCTTCATCGTGTCGGGCAGCTCGACATCCTTGACCTCGACGATGCTGACCTTGATGCCCCACGGCTCCGTCTGCTCGTCGATGATGACCTGGAGCTGCTGGTTGATCTCGTCGCGGCGGGCCAGCAGCTCGTCCAGATCCGACTGGCCCAGGACCGAGCGCAGGCTCGTCTGTGCGATCTGCCAGGTCGCGCGGCGATAGTCCTCCACCTTGACGATGGCCTGCGAGGGATCGACCACCCGGAAGTACGCCACCGCGTTGACCTTGACCGTCACGTTGTCGCGCGTGATGGCCTCCTGCGCGGGGATGTCCAGCGTGACCACGCGCAGATCGACCTTGACCATCCGATCCACGATCGGGATGATGAAGAAGAGGCCAGGCCCTTTTGCGCCGACCAGCCGGCCCAGCCGAAAGATGACCCCGCGCTCGTACTCCTGGACGACCTTGATGGCCGAGCTGGCCAGCACGATCACGGCCAGGACGATGACGCCGAACGAGGTCAGAAACTGGAACAAGATCTCCATGTGCTTCCTCCTGAACAGGGATGCATTGCAAATGTCTGTCTGTCGCCATTATACCGCACAAATTCGTGAATGACATTTGACGCGCGCGCACAACCATGATAAGATGCACCGCATCATTATGCGGGACACCGGAGCCCTCCTACGGCGAGCAGCCTGTGCGGAGGGTGTTTTTATGGCAATGTAGTTTGGAGGCCGGTTGGGCATGCATGTTAGCATCGATGCAAGACTGGTGTATTATACGCGTGCCGGGATTGCAGCTTATACCCTCTCCCTGACCGATGCTCTGGCTACCGCCTTCCCTCTAGAACGATTTACTCTGCTGCAAGACGCGCGCAGCCGCGAGCCGCTGATCGAGGCGGCCAACGTCAGCATTGCGCACACGCGCGTGCCCAGCCATCACCGCGCCGAACAGCTCCTGATGCCGTGGGTCGTGCGCGGCCTCGGCGCGGATGTCTTCCACAGCCCCGACTTCATTCCGCCGCTCCACTACCGCGGCCGGTCGGTCATCACCATCCACGACCTGGCGTTTCTGATCTATCCGCACTTCATGACCCGCGACGCCGCGCGCTATTACGGCAGCATCGACCGCGCCGTCCGCCACGCGGACCAGATTATCGCGGTCTCGCAGAGCACCAAGCGCGACCTGATCCGCATGTTGGGCACGCCGGAGGAGAAGATATCCGTCATCTACGAGGCCGCCAGCCCGCTCATGGGGCCGCTGGATCGGGGCGAGGCGCTGCAACAGGTCAAGGCGCTTTACGGCCTGCCGGAAGAGTTCATCTTGTTTGTCAGCACGATCGAGCCGCGCAAGAACGTCGGCGGGCTTCTGCGCGCCTACAGCCGCCTGCGCCAGGATTATAAGCTGACCCCGGCGCTGGTGCTGGCGGGCGCGCCCGGCTGGCTGAGCGATGACGTCTACGAGTTGGTCGACAAGCTGGACATCCGGCCCTACACTTTCTTCCTGGGCCGGGTGGATGCGCCGAACCTGCGCTACCTCTACAATGCGGCCCGCTGCCTGGTGCATCCGGCCTTCTACGAGGGGTTCGGCCTGACGCCGCTGGAGGCGATGGCCTGCGGCACGCCGGTCATCGTATCGAACATCTCCAGCCTGCCCGAGGTGGTCGGCGACGCGGGGCTGCTGGTGGACCCGCAGCAGGAGCAGGAGATCACCGTGGCGTTGTGGCGGCTGCTGACCGACGATGCGCTGGCCGCGGAGCTGCGCCGCAAGGGGTTGCAGCGCGCCGGCAGCTTCTCCTGGCAGCGCGCGGCCGAGCTGACGATGGACGTCTACCGGAGGGCGGCCTACCTGTGACCCGGTCGCGTCGCCCAGGCGTCGGGCAGGCCCCGATGCAGACCGTTCGCATGACAGGAGCACGATGGCGCGCATCCTGATGCTCACCCCCCAGCTGCCCGTCCCGCCGCAGGCCCTGACGGGCACGGCGCAGGGCACGACGATCCGCAACTTCAATCTGATTGCCGGGCTGGCCGCGCGACATACGGTGGATCTGGTCTCCTTCGTCGCGGAGGAGACGCCCGCGGCCTCGCTGCCCGCGGAGCTGACGCGCTGTTGCCGGCGGATCATTACCGTGCCGCAGCCCGTGCGCGCCACGCGGCAGCGCATTCGCGACACCTTTCTCAGCCCCCTGCCCGACATGGCCCTGCGGCTGGCCTCCCCGGCCATGCACGCGCAGCTCGACCGCCTGCTGGCCGGGCAAGCCGCGGCCGAGTACGACGTAGTCCAGATCGAGGGCATCGAGATGGCGGGCTACATGCCGCGCAGGACTGGCCGCGCCGCGCCGCGCCTGGTCTTCGATGACCACAACGCCGAGTATGTCTTGCAGCGCCGCGCCTGTCTGACGGACGCGCGCCGCCCGCCGCGCTGGCCCGCGGCGGCGTACTCGCTGATCCAGTGGCGCAAGCTGGTGGGCTACGAGCGGCGGGTCTGCCGGGAGGCCGACCGGGTGGTGGCCGTGTCGGAGGCCGACGCCGCGGCGCTGCGCCGGCTGCTCCCCGGGCTGGACGTGGCGGTCGTGCCGAACGGCGTGGA
>MWBF01000116.1 GCA_002068935.1 Chloroflexi bacterium ADurb.Bin325 | reverse complement strand
GGTCTCGGTCGGCAGATCCGCCTCGAACTCACGGATCTCGGCCAGCGCCTCGACCAGCGCCTCGATATCGGCCCGGCTATTCATCTCGGTGACGCAGACGAGCATGTGATCCTTGAGCTCCGGATAATCGCCGCCCAGGTCATAGCCGCCCAGGATGCCGTATTCGTCCAGCAGCCGACGGTTGATCTGGGCCACGGACAGCGGACACTGCACGACGAACTCCTTGAAGAACGGCCCGTCCGACCTGACCGCATAGCCGTCCAGCTCATCGAGCAGCCCCGCCGCATAATGCGCCTTGTGGTAGCTCAGCTCGGCCGCCGCGCGGAGGCCGTGCTTGCCCATCGCGGCCATGTAGATGGCGGCCGCGAGCGCGTTGAGCGCCTGGTTGGTGCAGATGTTGCTGGAGGCCTTGTCGCGGCGGATGTGCTGCTCGCGCGTGCTGAGCGTCAGCACGTAGCCGCGCTCGTCATCCGCATCCACCGTCTGGCCGACGATGCGCCCGGCCGAGCGGCGCACCTCGCTCATCTTCATCGCAAAGAAGCCGACATACGGCCCGCCGAAGCTGAGCGCGTTGCCCATCGGCTGGCCCTCGCCGCAGACGACGTCCGCCCCATACTCGCCCGGCGGTACGAACAGGCCCAGGCTGATGGGGTCGGCCGAGACGACGAAGAGCGCGCCCGCCGCATGGGCCGCGTCGGCCAGCGCCTGCATCTCGGCCGGCGTGTAGAGGCGGCCCAGGAAGTCCGGGTTCTGCACGATGACGCAGGCCGTATCCCGATCCGCCAGCGCGGCCAGCGCCCCCAGGTCGCCGAGGGCCGCGTTCTCGCCCACGGTCTGCACGCCCATGCCCTGTGTATAGGTGTGCACCACCTCGCGATACTGCGGGTGCAGGGTCGGGCTGAGCACCACCTTGTTGCGCTTGCCGCGCCCAACTTGCAGCGCCATGATGACCGCCTCGGCCACCGCGGTGGCGCCGTCATAGTGCGAGACGTTCGACGCCTCCATGCCCGTCAACGCGGCGATCATGGACTGATATTCGAAGTGCGCCTGGAGCGTGCCCTGGCTGATCTCGGGTTGATAGGGCGTGTACGCGGTGAAGAACTCCGAGCGTTGGATCAGGAAGTCCACGATGCGCGGGACGAAGTGGTTGTATGCGCCCGCGCCCAGGAAGCAGGGCACGTGGTTGAGATCGTCGTTCTCGTCGGCCAGCGCCTGCAACTCCTGCAAGATCTCCATTTCGGAGAGGGCCGGCGGCAGATTGAGGACCGGGAAGCGATGCTTCTCCGGCACATCATGAAACAGATCTGCCACCGACTCGACGCCGACGACCTTGAGCATCTCCGCCCGGTCCGCGTCGGTGTTGGGGATAAAGTTCATGCATGTCCTCCGCGTCTTGCGAGGGAAGATGGCAGAAGGAAGAATGAAGAAGGAAGACCGGCGCAGCCTCGCTCGTCCAATCTTCGATCTTCCATCTTCCTTCTTCGATCTTCCTTCCTAATGGCCGCCCTTTTCCTCTTCTTCCGCCACGAACTTCTCGTAGGTCGCCGCATCCATCAGGTCATCCAGCTCGTCCGCGTCGCTCGGCGTCACCTTGACGAGCCAGGCCTTGCCGTAGGGGTCCTCGTTGATCCACTCGGGATTGTCCTCCAGCTCGGTATTGACCTCGACGACCTCGCCGCTGATGGGCGCATAGGCGTCTTCCGCAGCCTTGACCGATTCGACGGTGCCGAGGCTCTCGCCCCTGGTCAGCGTATCGCCCACCTCGGGCAGCTCGACATAGACGACATCGGACAACAGGTGTTGGGCGTAATCCGACACGCCGATGACCGCCACGTCACCCTCCATGCGCACCCATTCATGCGACTTCGCATACTTGACCTGCGGATCGAACTTGTGAGCCATGAATGCCTCCTGCTGGTTGATCTGTAATTAGATTGCGTGAACGGTAAAAAAACGGGAGCCGCGGGCGCTATCGCCCGGCCCCCGTCTCTGTCGTGCTGACCTGGGATTGCCCGCCGCCCGCGCGCCTGCGGCGCAGCGCGGCTTGCTCGATCGGTGCCGGGGCGCGATGCACCCGTCTGTTCAGGGTGCTGTCCCAACGCGATGCCTGAACGCGAGTTTATCATAGGGCCTATGGCGTGTCAATGATTCGGCGCAGGTATGTTATAATGCACCCCTTCACACCACCCCGCAAGGAGCGCAATGAGCATTTTCGCGAACCCCCTCGGCCCGATCGAGGGCGCCCTCTGGGCCGTGCTGATCCTGCTGGTCGCATCCTATCTGGTCGGCGCCTGGTTGAACCGGCAGCGCAGCAAGGCCATCGGCCAATGGCTGCAAGCAGGCATCGGCCTGTTCGGCGGCCGCGCCGCATGGCGCTGGCTCAAATCCATGAGCGCCGGCGCGGAGGTCACGATCGCGGAGACGCGGCCGCCCTTCAAGGGGGTCCAGTTGACCTATTTCCTGCTGACGCGCGAGCTCGCGCCCCTGTGGATGATCGAACTGCTGCGCAAGAAGCGCGATCTGCTGCTCATCAAGGCCGACCTCCGCAGCCTCCCGCCGCGCGAGTACGAGGTCGTCCCGCTGACCGGCAGGCTGCGCGCCAGGCTGGACAGCGCAGAGGGGCAGCCGTTGGAGTGGCAGCCGCTGGCCGCCGGCCTGGGACTGGGCACGCGCGCCAGCGCGGGCGGCGGGGATCTGGGGCCGGTGCGCGCATTCATCGACAAATACGGCGTCGATGTCGAACGCCTTTCCCTGCGCCGGCGGTCGCCCCACCTGATCCTCTACATGCGGCTCGGCCAGGTCATGGATCGGCCGGCCGAGGAGATGCTGCGCGCGCTGCAAAAGCTCTTTGCCGACGGCCGGGGCGATGGCCGGGGCCGCGGCTGAACGACGCAGGAGGGGGGCGGATGGCCGCGTTCGCGCACGATGACGCCTACATCGTCAACCTGCCGGTCTTCGAAGGCCCGCTGGATCTGCTCTTGCAGCTCATCGAGCGCGCCAAGCTCGACATCAGCGTCGTGTCGTTGGCCCAGGTGACGGATCAGTTCCTCGACCACGTGCGTGCGCTGCCCGATGTCCCGGCCAGCGTCCTCGCCGGGTTCCTGACAGTGGCCGCGCGGCTCGTCTGGATCAAGTCGCGCCTGCTGCTGCCCCAGCCGCGGCAGGCCGACGAAGAGGTCGAGGAGGATCCGGGCGAGGCGCTCGCCCGCCAACTGCGCGAGTACAAGCGGTTCAAGGAGGCCGCGGACGCGCTGCGCGCGATCGAGGCGGAAGGCCGGCGCACCTACGGCCGCGCAGCGCCCCCGCCCGAGCTCCAGCGGCGTCTCGACCCGGACCCCTCGGCCCTGAGCGAGCTGCTGGCCGCGGCCCGCAACGCGTTCAGCAGCGCCTCCGCCCTGCCGGTCGATATCCCCGACGGCATGGTCGTCCCGTTCACGCTGACCATCCAGGATCAGATCCGCCTCATCCGGCGGACGACCGCCCACGGGGGCCGCGTGACGTTCCGCGGCCTGTTGAGCCAGGCCTACCATCGGCTCGAGGTCATCGTCACCCTGCTCGCGGTGCTGGAACTGCTGAAGCGCAGCCGCATCCACGTGGTGCAGGACGAATCGTTCGGGGAGATCTACATCGAGGGCCTTGCCGCCGCGGGCGATGCGGAGGACGACGAGATCGAGGACGGGACGGAATAGCGCGCCGCCGAAGGCCGGGGGCGTTCAGCCCTGCTCCGCGTTCCGCCCCCTGCTCAGCAGCCACAGCGCGGCCCACGCGCCCGCCGCATCGGTCGCTATGTCGAAGATGTCGGGATAGCGGCCCGGCACAAAGCTCTGGTGGAACTCGTCGCTGACGCCGTAGAGCACCGCCAGCACGAACGCCCACAGGCCCGCCCGGCGCACCCCGGCCTCCGCCAGCGCCCAGCGCAGCAGCACGGCCAGCACCGCATACACCCCCAGATGGCCCGCGACGTCGTACAGGTTATCCCATGGCACGTGCGGCAGCGGGAAGGTCGACTGCGCAGAAAGGCCGAAGATGACCGCCATCCAGCCGAGCGCGGCCGTCCAGCGCAGCGCGATCCGGCGTCGTGTCCGCGCGCCAGACGTCATTCGGCGTGCCCATAGGCGCGCAGCGCGACCTCGGCCAGCGCATCCCAGTCGAAGCATGCGGCGACGCGTGTGCGCGCGGCCGCGCCGAGCTCCGCCGCGCGCGCCGGGTCGCGCAGCAGCCCGATGATCGCGCCGGCGAGCGCGGCCCGGTCGCCGGGCGCAACCACGACCCCCGCCTCGCCCAGCGTCGCGGGCAGCTCGCCCACGCCATACGCGGCCACCGGCAGCCCCGCGGCCATCAGCTCCAGCACCTTTGCGCTGTGCCGCGCCCGGTTTGCGGGGGTGTCGGCCCAGGGCGCAATCGCCAGCCTGTGCCGGGCGAACAGCGCGGGCAGCTCGGCCGGCTCGCGCCACCCGGCCACCGCAATCCCCGGCGCATCGCGCAACGCCTGCTCCTCGCCGCCCACGCCCTGCCCCACCACCGTGAGCCTGGCCTCCGGCAGCGCCGCGCGCACCTCCGCCCACAGCGCGGCGACCTCCGCCGGCCGGACCCCGGCAAAGCGCGTGTAGAGCAGCGCGGCCATGTCGTCCCCCTGTCCGCGCGCCGCGGCCAGCAGCGCCCGGCCGAAGTCCGACAGGCCGTTGTGCAGCACGTGCACGCGCGCGGGGGGCGCGCCGAACAGCGCCGCACGGTCGGCCAGACACGCGCTGGCGACCGTCCAGGCGTTCGCGTGAGCCAGGCCGTAGCGCTCCTGCCACGCAAAGAAACGGCGCTGCGGGACCGAGTATGCCGCGCGCGGGTCGTCGTTCCAGCCGCCCGGCCCCTCCCAGTCGTCGCTGTCCACGACCAGGCAGGGGCGGCCGGCCCACGGCATCGCGCGCGCCAGCCACAGCAGGGCCGCCGCGAGGCCGGACGGGCCCTTGGGCTTGAACGCGTGGACGACCTGCGGCCGCCATCCGGCCGCCGCGCGATAGGTGCGCCATCCCAGCCAGGCCTGGCGGACGGCCTGGGCAAGGTCCCCCTGCCCCGCGCCCGGCGGGAGCGCCACGTTGATCACGGCCACGCCGTCCTCAGCCCAGCGCCGCCCGTCATCCGCGGGGCTGTCGTATGGCGGGATGAACAGCGCCACCGTGTGCCCGCGCCGCGCGAGCGCCTTGCCGAGCGGCAGACAGCGGGCGCGTGCCGTCCCCTTGGCGCGCAGGCCGAAAGGCGCGACCAGGGCGATGCGGAGGGGCGGCCGGGCTGCGTGCGCCATGCGTCACGCCTCCGACATGACCCACGCGCCGCGCGCCGGCGCGCTGACGATGGCGCGCGCCCGCATGTCCGGCAGCAGCCGCGCCAGCTCGGCCTCCAGCGCCGCCTGCTGGGCCGCCTCGCAGAACAGATGCACGTTCGGCCCGGCGTCGATCGTAAAGTACACCGGCAGGCCGGCGCGACGCCAGGCCTGCACCTGCTGGATGAGCTGCATGGTCGTTGCCTGCCAGTAGTAAAGCCCGCTCGCGGCCGCGCCGACGTCCGCCGTCATCGCGATGGCGTGCATGTTCACCGCCTCGCGCTCCAGCGCCAGGCCGAAACGGGGGAAATCGCGCGCCAGGAGCGCGGCCTGGACGGTCTCCAGCGTGCGCGGCAGCCCCGCCAGCCGTGCGCCGAAGAACGGGCTGGTCTGCGCCAGCGCATGCCCGTCGGAGGAGGAGACCTCCTTCGGCTGGTCGCTGAAGATGACGGTCGTGATGCGCAGATCCCAATGCTCCGGCGGCGCGACCTGGTAGGCGTAGGAGCTCGCATCGTCCTGTCCGGCCTCCCAGCGCACGAAGCCGTCCGGGATGGAGCGGCACGCGGAGCCGGACCCCTGCCGCGCCAGGATCGAGAGCTCGCGCTCGCTGAGGCGCAGGCCCAGCGCGCGGCTGGCGGCCAGCGAAAGCGCGGCAAAGGCGGACGCGGAGGATGCGATGCCCGCGGCCGCGGGAAAATCGTTCGTCGAATCCACGAGCGCGCGTTCCGTGCGGCCGGCCAGCCGGCGCACCCGATCCAGGTGGCGCGCCACGCGCTCAGCCGTGCGGTCGTCCGCGGCCGCGCCGTTCAGCCGCACGACGTCCTGCTCGAGATCGGGCGAGAAGCTGACCGTCGTCGTGGTGCGCGCGCTCCCCAGGTTGACCGACAGGGACGAGTTCGTCGGGATGTTGAGCCGCGGATCGGCCTTGCCCCAGTATTTGACCACGGCCAGGTTCGGATGCGCGGCCGCGGTGACGATCCTGTTCATGCTTCGATCCTGGCTCCTTCCGCGCCGGTGCGCACGGCCACGACGCACGCGCCGGGCAGGCCGCTCCCGTCCAGCGCGGCGGCCACCGCCGCGTGGCGGCCCTCGTCCGCCAGCGCGATCATGCAGTCCCCGCCGCCCGCGCCCGACAGCTTTGCGCCGTGAGCGCCCGCGGCCCGCGCGGCGTGGATCAGCGCATCGAGCCGCGCAGTGCTAACGCCGATGGCCGACAGGAGGCCGTGGTTGATGTCCATCAGCCGTCCGCAGGCCGGCCAATCGCGCCGCGCCAGCGCGGCGCGCGCCTCGTCCACCAGCTCCTGCATCAGCCGCCAGATGTGCTGCACCAGCGCGGGGTGGCGTTCGCGCAGTCCCGCCGCCCGCTGCACCCACTCGGTCGTGCTGGCCTTGACGCCCGAATAGCCGATGACCAGGGGCAGCTCGCCCAACGGCAGCGGCTCGATGACGTCGCCGGGCGTGACGTAGTAGAGCGTGCCGCCGAAGACCGCGGCGGCCACGTCGTAGCCCGAACCGATGCCCTCCTGCGCTTCGAGCACGGCATCATAGCTCAGGCGAAAGAGCTGCCGCGCATCGAGCACGCGGCCGGTCGCGGCGCTCAACGCTTTGACCGTCGCGACCGTCACCGCCGACGAGCTGCCCAGCCCGTAGGAGTGCGAGAAATCCGCCTGCGTGCGGAGCTCCAGGCCGCAGGGGGTCGCCGTCCGCCAGCACGCGCGCAGCGCCGCGACCACGAAGCGCGCGCCCGGCGGGGCGTCCGCGCCGCGCAGGATATCGTCGGCGCGCGCGGCAAAAGGCTCCGGCAGCAAGGGCGCGCGGATGATCACGCGGTCATCGTCGCGCAGCGTCACGCTTGCGCGGACGCGCAGATCCGCCGCGGTGACGATGCACGGCGCGCCGTACACGACCGCGTGCTCGCCGTACAGCATCAGCTTGGCGGGCGCAGAGGCGGTGACTGTGGGCGGGTGGGTCATGACGGGGTAACGCGGCCCATCGACGTCAGCCGTCGGCCGCGCGCGGGCCGAGCAGGTCGCGGCTCACGATCGTCGGACACCAGAACTTCTCGATATACTCGACCACGAGCCGGGTCCCCTCGTCGTGGCTGACATACGGAGGCCGGGCCGGGTTGTACATCGCGTCGGTCAGGTCGCGCACCAGCGCTACCGGCGTCCCGCGGCGCACGAGCGCCTTGATGCCGAAGGAGCGGTTGAGGATGCACATGTTCGTATGGACGCCCAGGATCAGCGCCTGGCGGATCGCGTGCGCGGCGAAGTAGGCGCAGATCTCGGCGCCATCGTCGGAGATGCCATCGCGCGCCTCGTCGATCTCGATGGCCGGGTGCTGCCGCGTCCAGGCGCGTCGCCAGGGCGTTTCGCCCGTATCCGAGCCGCCGTCGCTGTCGTCGATGGGCAGCGCCGGGCCGGCCTGCGCCTCGCTCGCCGCCGGGCCAGCGCCCGCATGCTGCGCCATCCGGCCGCGCGCCGGCGACCCGGCATAGAAGGCCAATGTCTCCGAGGGCGCGTGGATGATGTGGACGCCCCGCCGCCGCGCCGCGCGGACGACCTCGTCCACGCGCGGGGCCATCGCCGCGGTCCGCTCCATCGCGCCGCGCGACCAGTGCGCATCCCACATATCGCAGATGATCAGCGCAGCCGCCTCGGCCGGCACGGCGCGCGCCTCGACGCGGGGCTGCCAGACGGCCCGGCCGCGCTCGTCCGCGGCCAGGGCCTGCGTGCGCATGTGCAGCGTCAATACTGTCATGGGTTCTCCCGCCCGATCACGCCGCGCGCCTACAGATCCATGAGCCAGCGGCGCTGGCCCGCGTCCGCGTCCGCATAGTCGCCCCGCATCTCCTCCGGCAGCAACAGGGCAAGCTGGGCCATCGCCTCATCCGTCATCTCGCGCAGCATCTCGCGGCTGACGCGGCCCTCCGGCGCGTCGGCCTCCCCGGTCGCCTTGCGCGGCCAGCGAAACTTGAACGGCTGGCCGTAAGTGATGTGGACGAGCGGCCGGTTGATCAGCGGGAAATGCCAGCGGAACTGCGGCGTGCCGGTCACCGCGCAGGGGATCAGCCAGGCGTCGGGCGCCTGGCGCGCGACAAAGGCCAGCCCCTCCTTGGCGGTCTGCAACCGGCCCGTCAGGCTGCGCGTGCCCTCCGGCGAGATGACGCTGATGTCGCCGTCCGCCAGCACCTCCCACGTCGCCTTGAGCGCGGCCCGATCCACGACGCCCCGCGTGATGAAGATGACGTGATACCAGCGGAGCAACTGGCCGACCAGCGGCCAGCGGCTGGCCTCGATCTTGGTCAGCGGAACCGCATAGCGCGGCGACTTGCCGCAGATCAACACGGGGTCGAGCCAGTGGATGTGGTTGTAGTAGATGATGCCCGCGCCTTTGGCCGGGATATTCTCCGCGCCATGCACCTTGATGCGAAGCAGCAGCCAGATCAGAAAGCGCAGGATCGCGCCGGTGATATGGCGACCAGTGGGGATGCGGCGATGCGCCATAGTTTTCCCTCCCCTCCTCGGCGGCCGGTCAGCGGGCCTGCGCCCGTGCGACGAGGCCCCTCACGCGTTCCAGGACCTGTTCGATGGTCAGGCCGGTGCTATCGACCAACACCGCATCCGGCGCGGCCATCAGCGGCGCGTGCTGGCGGCTGGAGTCGTATTCGTCGCGGCGGCGGATGTCCGCCAGCACCTGCTCGAAGTCGGCCGTCTCGCCGCGCGCCAGCCGTTCGAGATAGCGCCGCCGCGCGCGCTCGGTCGGCGCGGCGTCCAGATAGATCTTGAGGTCGGCGTCGGGCAGCACGACCGTGCCGATGTCGCGGCCGACCATCACGACCCGGCCGGCCTCGCCGATGCGGCGCTGCTGGAGGCACAGCGCCTCCCGGACGCCCGGGTTGGCCGAGACCGGCGAGACCGCCTTCTCCACATCCGGCCGGCGCAGCTCGTGGGTCACATCCTGCCCGTCCACCAGGACCGTCACATCGCGGCCATCGTCCACCGTGGCCGCGGTCACCTCGATGTGTATGGCCCTGGCCAGATCCGCCACGGCGGCCGCGTCGTCCACCGGCACCCCACGCGCCAGCGCGACCGCGGCCGTGGCCCGGTACATGACGCCGGTGTCGAAATACAGATACCCCAGTTCGCGTGCCAGCAGCCCGCCGATCGTGCTCTTGCCCGATGCGGATGGCCCGTCGATTGCAATCGTGCTGGGCATGGATCTGTCGCGTCCTCCTTTTGCCTCGCGCACCGCGGCCGTCGCCTCGACCGCGGCGAATGCCTCATCGCGCAGGGCGCGCACCTCGCCCTCCGTCAGATCGCGCCATCTGCCGGGCCGCAGGTCGCCCAGCGCCAACGACCCCATGCCGATGCGGACGATCCGCAGCGCAGGGTGGCCGAGCAGCCCAACCATGCGCCGGATCTGGCGCTTGCGCCCCTCGCGCAGCGTGATCTTGAGCCAGCTGGTGCGCGGCGGCTGCCGGGGCGCATCGCGGCCGCGCCGGCCCTCGCCCTCCCCCGCCGCCGGCCCGGCCGCGCGCCGCCTCAGATAAGGGAAGGGCGGCTCGCGCAGCAGCGCGACCTTGGCGGGCAGCGTCGGCCCGTCGTCGAGCATGACGCCGTGCTGCCAGCGCCGCAGCTTGCGTTCATCGGGCACGCCCTCCACCTCGACCAGGTAGATCTTGGCGTGTTCGTAGCGCGGATGGGTCAGGCGCAGCGCCAGGTCACCATCATTGGTCACGAGCATCAAGCCCTCGCTGTCGCGATCGAGCCGGCCGACAGGATACAGGCGCGGCCCCGGTGGCAGGAGCTCGGACAGCATGCGCCCGCCATGCGGATCCTGGTTGGACGAGAGATAGCCCGCGGGCTTGTATAGCGCCACATAGGTGAGCGGCTCAGCCTGTCCCAGCAACCTGCCATCCACTGTGATACGGTCAACGGACGGATCGACACGGGTACCGAGCTCGGTCACGACCCGG
>MWBF01000115.1 GCA_002068935.1 Chloroflexi bacterium ADurb.Bin325 | reverse complement strand
CAGGAGGTCCGCGGTGCGCCCGTACTGCGCCAGCGGCCCGCCATACGGGTCATCGACGTCTTCGTGGCGGCCGGCCATCTCGGTGAGGAGGTAGACCTTGGCGAGGTGCTGCGGCGCGGCGTAGAAGATCGAGCGGCGGTGGCTCTCCTCCATCACGAGGATGAGCGCGGCCTCGCGCAACAGCTCCGGCGTCAGCGGCTGGGAGCGGTGCGACCCCAGCTCGATGCCTCGCTGGCCCAGGGTCGTGACGGCGTTTGCGCTGGCGCTCTGGTTGCCCTCGGCCCATACCCCGGCGGAGAGGACCTGCACCCGATCCGCCAGGCCCAGTTGCGCGATGCGCTGGCGCATGATGGCCGCGGCCATCGGCGAACGGCAGATATTGGCCGTACAGACAAAGAGGATCGTCTTCATAATCTCAAGTGAAGGGCGAAGGACGGCAGCAATGGCCGCCATCCTTCGCCCTTCGGCGTCAGTTATGCCAGCTCGGGCTGGATCAGCCCGTAGTCGCCCGTCTTGCGACGGTAGAGGACGTTGATCTGGTTGGCGTTTACGTTGAAGAACACGTAGAAGTCATGCCCCAGCAATTCCATCTGCTCGATCGCCTCGACCTCGTCCATCGGCGTCACCGGGAAGCGCTTGATGCGGGCGATGGCGAGAGGCTCCTCCTCCTCGCCCTCAGCGACCTCCTCGCCAAGCGGCTCCAGCTCCGCCGGCTCTGCGGCGGCCGTCTCGCCGCGCTTCGCCCACCGCCGACGCTTGTAGCGGTCGGCCTGGCGCTGCATCTTGTCGAAGACGGCGTCCACCGAGGCGAACATGTCGCCCGAGGCTTCCTCTGCCCGGAGGATGGCGTTCTTCGTGCGGAGCGTCACCTGCGCGATCTGACGATCCTCGGCAGCACGCGCGCCTTCATCGACCATAAGCTCCACACGCCCATCGATGACGTTGGGCAGATAGCGATCCAACCGGCCGATCTTTTTCTCGACATACTTGCGGAGGTTATCGTTGATTTCGAGGTTCTTGCCGGTGATGCTGAGTTGCATAGACTATGGCTCCTTTCCGTCTGTCGTACAGCACGTGAGATGGCTCGACGGGGGTGCACGGTAAGGGTCGGGCAGTATCGCCGACCGGTGCAGTGCGAGCATCCCGACGCGCTGCCGGATGTGGGCAACTGAATTGTATGCTCACTGATGCAAAAAGTCAATGCTTTTTTTGAATGCGCGGGCGTCTATTCGTCGGCGGATGTCTTCGGCGCATCGGCCGGGTCCGCGGGCAGCGCCAGGATCTCGGCCAGGGATCGTTTCGGCGCGGGCGTCTGTTTGGCGGCCGCGCCGGACGCCGCGGGCTTCGCCTTCGAGGCCGTCGTGGCCCTGCTCCGCGTGGCCGTAGTCTGTTTGGGCTTGGCGGCGTCGGCGGCGCTCTTGGCGTCCTTTGCAGCGGCCTTGCCCGCGGTCGTCTTGCTCGTCGTTGTCTTGCCGGTTGTCGTCTTGCTCGTCGATGCCCGGCTCGTCGTCGTCTTGCCAGCCGTTGTCTTGCTCGATGACGCCCGACTGGTCGTCGTCTTGCCGGCCGTCGTCTTGCTCGTCGATGCCCGGCTGGTCGTCGTCTTGCCGGCCGTCGTCTTGCTCGCCGTCCGGGCGGTGGTGGTCTTCTTTGCCGTTGTCTTGGCCGCGGCCGTCTTTGTGCGCGACGTGCTGCTGCGCGTGGACTTGCTCGCGGTGGATTTGCGGGCCGTAACCTGTTTGCCCATCAGCAGGGCCAGGATGGCCTGGATGACCTTCAGCGCATCGTTCAGGTCGATGCCGGCGGCTGTCGCAAGTTGTTGGGGCAGCCCCGTGGCAGCTACGGCCTCCTCGTCGGCTTCATCGGCCTCGCCCGCCTGTTGGAGCAGGGCGCGCAGCTCGAGGCCGCCCGCCGCGCCGCCCTCCCTCAGCCGCCCCAGCACCAGCGCAAGCCCCGCCTGCACGACCGCGGGCGAGAGGCCCAGGTCGGCAAGGCCGCTCGCCGCGCCTTCCCCCGCCTGACCCCCGGCCAGCAGCCCGCCGAGCAGGCCGCCGAGGTCTGCGCCGCCGCGGCCCAGCAGCGCGGCCAGCGAACCCACATCGGGCAGCCCGGCTTCGTCCGGCTGCCGGTTCCCGGCCAATATGTTGAACAGGCTCTCCAGGGTCATCCTTGCCTCCTCGTCTGCGTTGCCTGCATTATGCGGTAGAGAGGGCGGGCCGTCAAGCACGCTGGCCCGGCGGCGCGGGCCTACGGCTCGGCGACGGGGCGCAGCGTCTTGACCATCGCATCGAACACCGCGGCGTCGCCCATGCCGTTCAGGCTGATGAGATGTCCGTTGAGGCTGGTGACGAAGGCGTGGGGCGTCCCTCCCGGCGCGACCCGCAGCTCGAAGCGCACGCCCGTAAGCCCGCTGGCAAGCTCCACGCTCTCCTCTGAGATAATCTCGACCGGCCTTTCCGGCAGGGCCAGGTTCTGGCGATAGCTTTCGACCGCGGCTTCCACGGTCTCGGCGCCGTCCTTGGTGATGCTGATGTCCATCTTGCTGGCGCCATCGGGGATGCCCTGGCCGCCGGGCTCCTCCGGCGGCCACGACTGGAAGGTGACGCTGTAGATAAAGGCGTTGGCCTTCACCGCGGCCGCGGGGTCGATGACGCTCCAGCCGACCGGATAGTCGATCTCGAAGCCCGCGGTCTCGTCGCGGAACGTCTCCATCTCGAACACCGGCCGCGCCGGCGTGGGCGTGACCGCCGCGGTGGGCGGCGGCAGCGGGCTCTGCGCATCGGCCGCGGCGGTCGGCCGGGGCAGCGGGCTTTGCGCATCGGCCGACGACGTGGGAAGGGCCGCGGTCGCGGCGACGGTCGGCTGAGGCGTAGGCCGCGTGGCCCGCGCGCCGCATGCGCTCACGGCCAGCGCGAGCAGGATGAGGGCCAGCAAGCCGGTTCGATTCATACGTTGCATGGTTGCTCCTTGGGGCGATGGTTGATTTCGGCCATGCGATTACGATCTATGACGCAGGCCGCGTGTACGCGGTTCCCGCGCGGCGCTATAACGACAAGCGGGGCGGCCCCCCGGAGGGCAGCCGCCCCGCACATATCCGGCCTTCGTAATGGCTCAACTGCGCCGGCCCAGCTCCACCGCCACCACGTCGTAGTAGGTCCCCGCGCCGAACCCGTCGAACAGCACGTGGTCGCCCGGCTTGAGGGCCTTCAGCTTGCGCAGGAAGGCGATCATCGTCGAGGCCGCGCTGACATTGCCGAATTCGCTCAAGAGCCACGGCATGGGGATGCGGATGCCTTCCTTCTCCAGTTGCTTGGCTTTGAGCTGGTTGATCTTGTAGTTTGCGTGATGGACAAAGGCCACGGCGATGTCCTTGCCCGGCATGGAGAGCTGCGCCATGCGGTTGCGGTACGCCGCGTACGCGCTGCGCACGGTCGAGACGCCGCTGCGCACGAACAGCTTGACCATGCCCATCGGCCCGGCCATGACCACGGCGTCCGCCTTGTCGTCCGGCTCGTGCATCAGCCCGGCAAAGCGCAGGCTGTGCAGGCCGGTCTGCGCCACCTCGATGAGCGACTGACCCGCGGCCCGGCGACCCGAGTGCGGGTAGGCCATGCGCACCTGCAAGACGCCGTCCTCGTCGTACACTTCCTGGGATTCGCCGGCCAGAAACTGCATGGTCTCGCCGGGGATCAGGCCGATGATGCCCGCGCCGTTGCCGAACAACTGGAGCGCCTGCCGATCCTGCGTGTGCCACATGACCCGGCTCAGCCCCTCGATGCCGCCGACCAGCACCTTCTTGCCCATCAGCGTCTGCGCCAGGTTGCCGGTGACGCCCTCGCCCATGTGCAGATCCGGGTTGAGCGCCAGGTTCAGCCCGGCCACCGAGCCGTCGCATGCCTTGTGGATGGTGACCTTGAGTGCGTGTTCGGGGACGCCCGCGCGCCGCGCGATGCGCTCGACATAGTCGGGCGCGGCCGGAACGGTGATGCCGATCAGCACCGCGTCGACCTCCGCCGGGGCCCAGCCGTTTGCGCGGATCGCCTCGCTCAGGATGCGCGCGCCGACCTCCACCTCCAGCTCGACGTGCTGTTCCTCGGTCAGGTCTGGCACGTGATGGCGGAAGGCGAAGCCCAGCTCCGACAAGTTGAGCACGCCGTGATCCAGCGGCAGCCCCAGCCGGCCCTGAATCACCTCCGGCAGCGAGGCGTTGTCGAAGCAAGCGCCCCATGCACCATAAGCGCCGCCCAGCCCCAGGTCGGCGTTCGATACGCTCTCGATGCCCAGCGGCACCCCCTGTCCGATGGGCAGCGACTCGACCTGGACGCCCGGCCGGTCGAAAAATGAGGCGGTCGACGTCGACTCGCTCGTCTCTGAGGATTGATCCATGTGCTTTATCCTTTGCGCGCCACAGTATGAATAGCCCATATTCTATTACATAAACAGATATCGCGCCAAGAAGTTGCTCTGAGTTATTCATGATATAATGGCCGTATGCGCTCATTTCTGTGGGGATGCACGCCGGATGCGGCCTAATCCCGCGAGATGGGTCGCCAAATTGCAGACGCGGGCCCCGCGTCCGCGGTAGAATTGCTGGGTCATGGCACAGTGGAAACAGATTGCGGCCGCGCAGGCGGTCCTGGCTCGCGAGACGGGCGCCGTCCGCAAGGATCACGGCGGCAAGCTCAGGATCGCGCTCGCCTATCCGAACCGCTACAGCGTCGGCATGTCGAGCCTCGCGCTGCAGATCCTCTATCGGATGTGGAACGCGCGGCCCGACGTGGTGTGCGAGCGCGTCTTCTGGGATGAGCAGGCGCTGGCCGAGGGGCTGCCGCTGATCTCGCTGGAATCCGGGCTGCCCGTCAACGAGTTCGACGTGTGGGCCTTCACCGTCTCGTTCGAGATGGACTATTTCCATGTGGCCGCGATGCTGCGCCATGCGGGGGTGTTCACGGGCGTCAGGGCGGACGCTGCGGGGCCGGTCTTCACGGACGAGGGCGACCGGCCGCTGCTCATCGCGGGCGGCCCCGCGCTCAGCATGAACCCGGAGCCGCTGGCTCCCTTCTTCGACGCGGTGCTGATCGGCGAGGCGGAGGAGGCGCTCCCCCGGCTGACGGATCTCCTGGTGGAGCACGCGGGCGCGGAGCGCGAGGCGCAGTTGGCCGCGCTGGCCGGGCTGCCCGGCGTCTATCTGCCCGCGATCATGGGGCCGGGCGCCCGCGTTGAGCGGCTGTGGGTGCGCGACACCGCGCAGTTGCAGCCGGTCTCCTGTCTCTACACGCCCGACTCGGAGTTCCCGAACCGGCATCTCATCGAGATCGCGCGCGGCTGCGGGCGGGGCTGCCGGTTCTGTCTCGCGGGCTACGTGTATCGGCCCCCGCGCGAGCAGCCGCTGGCGCGCATCCTGGAGTGGGCGCGCGAGGGGCTGACCCGCCAGTTGCCCATCTTTGCGCACGGCGGCCCGGCCGGCGTGCAGCCGCCCGGCATCGGGCTGGTCTCCGCGGCCGTGTCGGATCATTCGCAGATCGACGAACTGGCGGTCGCGCTGCAAGAGATGGGCGCGCGCATCAGCGTCAGCTCGATGCGCACCGACCCCATCAGCGCGCCGTTGGTGCGCGCGCTGGCGGCCAGCGGCGCGCAGACGCTGACCATCGCGCCGGAGGCCGGCACCGAACGGCTGCGCCGGGTGATCGGCAAGACCCAGTGCGAGGATGACCTGCTGGCCGCGGTCGCGCTGGCGCAGGAGCTCAACTTCCCGCAGCTCAAGATGTATTTCATGGTCGGCCACCCCACGGAGACCGACGAGGACATTCAGGGCATCGTCGAGCTGACGCACGCGGCGCGCAAGGTCTTTCGCCGCAACGTCACGATCAACGCGACGCCCTTCGTGCCCAAGGCGCACACGCCCTTCCAGCTCATGGCGATGACGCCGGCCAAGGTCGTGGCCGCCCGGCAGCGCACGCTCAAGAAGGCGCTGGCGCCGCACGGCGTGGCCGTGGACGCGGATTCGCCGGAGTGGGCCGAGATCCAGGGCGTGCTGGCGCGCGGCGACCGTCGGCTGGCGCGCGTGCTGTGGGAGACGCCGCGCGTGACCGTGCGGGACTTCCGGTCGGCCCTGGCCGCGCATGGGCTGGCCGCGGCGGAGTTTCTCGGCCCGCGCGCTGCGGATGCGCCGCAGCCGTGGGACGTGGTCGAATCCGGCGTGACGCCGAGCTTCTACCGCTACGAGGCGCGGCTGGCCGCGCAGGAGCGGCCCGGCCACCGCTGTCCGCCCGGCTGCGGCGCGGCCGATTCGGGCGTGGACTGCCTGATGTGCGGCGTCTGTCGCGCTGTCTTCCCGGAGCCGGCGCGGTGACCATCGACGAAAACCAGGGTAACGCATGATACGACACCAGGACAACGGCCTGGCCTACTACACCTTTGCGTCGCTGGACGCCTTTCCCGAGGTCGTCCACGGCGTCACGACCCGGCACGGCGGCGTCAGCGAGGGGCCGTGGGCCAGCTTGAATCTGACGAAGGGCGTCGGCGACGCGCCCGAGGCGGTCGAGGAGAACCTGCGGCGGGTGAGCGCGGCGTTTGGCTTTGCGCGCGGGGATCTGGTCAGCCCGAACCAGCGGCACACGGCCAACGTGCAGCAGGTCCGCGCGCACGATCGGGGGCGCATATTCCCCGACGTCGACACGCTGATGACCGCGGACGCGGGCGTGCCTATGCTGCTGCGCTACGCCGACTGCACGCCCATCCTGCTCTACGACCCGGTGCGCCGGGCGGCCGCGGTGATCCACAGCGGATGGCGCGGGACGGTGCAGGCCGCGGCCGCGGTCGCGGTAGGCGCGCTGGCCGCGCAGTTCGGCAGCGCGCCGGCGGACATCGTCGCGGCGATCGGGCCGAGCATCGGGCCGTGCTGCTACGAGGTGGGGGACGACGTGGTGGACGCGGTGACCGCGGCGTTCGACCGGCCCGCGGCGCTCCTCCCGCGGCAGGGCAACGGCCGGCGACATTTCGACCTGTGGGCCGCCAACCGGGCGCTGCTGCACGACGCGGGGGTGCGGCAGATCGAGGCCGCGGAGGTTTGCACGGCCTGTCACCCGGAGGAGTTCTTCTCCTATCGCGGCCAGCGCGGGCGGACGGGGCACTTCGGCGCGCTGCTGGCGCTGCGCGAGAACGGGAGCTGACGTGGAAACGGAGACGCTTCGCGCCAACATCGAGCGGGTTCGGGCGCGCATGGCCGCGGCCGCGGCCCGCGCGGGACGCGATCCCGCGGATGTGACCCTCGTCGCCGTCAGCAAGACGCAGCCGGCGGAGGTGATCCTGGCGGCCTGCGCGGCCGGGCTGCGGCTCTTCGGCGAGAACCGGGTCGAGGAGGCGGGGCCGAAGGCCGCGGAGGTCGCGGCCCGGCTGACGCCCGCGGCGCCCCCGGCCTGGCACATGATCGGCCATGTGCAGAGCCGCAAGGCCGCGGCCGTGCTGCCCTGGGCCGCGCTCGTGCACTCGGTGGACAGCGTGAAGCTGGCGGCCCGGCTGGCGCGCGGCGTGGCGGACGGGACCGTATTGCCCGTGCTGCTGGAGGTCAACGTCGCGGGCGAGGCGAGCAAATACGGCTTCCGGCCGGCCGCGTTGCCCGCGGCTGTGGAGGCCATCGCCGCGCTGCCCGGCCTGCGCATCGAGGGGCTGATGACGATGGCGCCGCTCGCGGCCGACCCGGAGCTGGCCCGGCCCACGTTCCGCGGGCTGGCGCGGCTGCGCGACGACCTGGCGCGGCGCTATCCCGCGCTTGCCTGGCGTCATCTGTCCATGGGCATGACGGACGATTTCGAGGTCGCCATCGAGGAGGGCGCGACGCTGGTGCGCATCGGCCGCGCGCTCTTCGGCGAGCGAACATAGGAGTGGGCAAGGAGTCGCATGCTGCTCGACACTACGCTATCGTTTATCGGCTCCGGCGCGATGGCCGAAGCCATGATCAAGGGCATCCTTACCGAAAAACTGATCGCGCCCCGCGCGGTCACGGATAACCGGGCCGCCGCGCGCCACGGCCATATCGTCGTCCTGAGCGTCAAGCCGCAGACCGTGCCGAAGGTGCTGCCGGAGATCTGCCCCGAGCTGGAGCCGGACGACCTGGTCATCAGCATCGTCGCGGGCACGCCCATCAGCGTGCTGCGTCGCGAGCTGAACATCCGTAAGCTGGTGCGCGCCATGCCCAACACGCCGGGCCAGGTGGGCCAGGGCATCACCGTCTGGACGGCCACGCCGGAGGTGGACGAGCTGGGCCGACGGCAGGCGCAGGCCATCCTGAGCGCGCTGGGCCGCGAGATCAACGTGAACGACGAGGGCGACCTGGATCGCGCCACCGCGCTCAGCGGCACCGGCCCGGCCTACGTCTTCCTCTTTATGGAGGCGCTGATCGACGCCGGGGTGCACATGGGGTTCAGCCGCCGCGTGGCGCAGGAGCTGGTCTATCAGACCATCGAAGGCTCCGTCGCCATCGCGCGGGAGACCGGCGTGCATCCCGTCGAGCTGCGCAACCGGGTGACCTCGCCCGGCGGCACGACCGCGGAGGCGCTCTATCAACTGGAAAAGGGCGGCCTGCGCACCGTGATCTCGCGCGCGGTCTGGGCCGCATACCAACGTTCGAAATCTCTCGGAGAATTGGCGGAGAAATGAACTACGCGCTCATCACCGTGATCAAGTTTTTTGTGGAGTTCTTCAGCCTGATGATCCTGATCGAGGTCATCGGGAGCTGGCTGTTGGTCATGCGCCTGAACCTGCCCGCGTTCGTCTACGATCTGCTGCGGGTGGTGCAGCGCATCACGGGCGTCATCCTCGATCCGCTGCGCCGGATCGTCCCCAGCATCGGCGGGCTGGATATCACGCCGATCATTGCGCTGCTCGGGCTGCAATATCTGGGCAACGCGCTGATCCGCCTGTTGGCGGGCTGAGGCCCGTTTCGGGCGGTTGGGCTGCTGCGCTTGTCCCGGTTGGCCCCGACCGGGCAGGAGGAGCCATCTGCGTATGGTTGCGGGGCAAGGTGACCGTGACAGCCGTCGGGGAACCGTGGAGGGGATTATGGCCGCTCTGCCGCATGGCCTTCGCAGGCTGTGGCCGGCGATCGCCGCGGCGGTCGCGCTGGCGCTCGTCGGCTGCGCGGCCCCGACCTCTGTGAATCTATCCGAAAATCGCTCTGGCCGGTCTCCGACCGAGCCAGAGGGGCACGGTCAGAGACCGGCCCCAGCGGGTTTTCGGATAGGCTCTATGCCCGGAGCGACGCCGGAGGCAGTTGTGACACCGATAATCGAACCTGTCAGCCAGGAGACGGAGGCCGCGCAGCAGCTTCTCGCGGACCCGGCCGTGCAACTGCTGGCGAACGTCGCCCGCGCGGATCTGGCGCGGCGGCTGAGCCTGGCCGAAGAGGCGGTGGCGCTGTTATCCGCTGAGGAGGCGGAGCTGCCGGCGGGGTCGCTCGGCTGTCCGGGGACCGGCAGCCGGGAGGTCGCGGGCCTCGTCCCGGGGCTGGAGATCGTGCTGGCCGCGAGCGGGCAGGAGTACGTCTACCGCGCCGATAACCGGCGGCTGATCCCGTGCCTGCCCGCGGAGCTTCCGGGCGGCCACGCGCCGATCTTCGTGACCGGCGGCGGCCTGCCGCGGATACGCGATCTGACCGATGAGGATGCGCTGAAGCGCGCGACCCCACCGGCGGACACAGCGACATCCGCCGGACGGAGCCAGCCCGCGGTGGCGTCCGCGCTGGCCGACCTGGCCGCGCGGCTGAAGGTCGGGGAGGAAGAGATCGCGGTGCGGAGCGTCGAGGCGGTCGATTGGCCGGACGCCAGCCTGGGCTGCGCGCAGCCGGGCCGCATGTATGCGCAGGTCATCACGCCCGGCTATCGGATCCTGCTCGAGGCCGGGGGCCAGGTGTACGAGTATCACGCGTCGCAGACGCGCGCGGTGCTGTGCCGCGGCGGTTGAAGCGCGCAAAGTTGCAAAGGGCGCAGAATAAATTCGTTAGCTTCGCGGCTTTGCGTGAGCATCTCGCTGGGGCCGGTCTCTGACCGTGCCCCCTGGCTCGGTCGGAGACCGGCCAGAGCAATTCTCGGATAAGTTTTGCGCGAGCATTTCGTGCGCGGGCTCCCCCGACCTTACTCGACGCTCACCTCTGTGACATGCCCGCCCCGGATCCGGAAGCCGCGCAGCACGGGCCGCGCGCGCTCGGCCAGGCTGCAAATGAGGTATACGGCGTCCGGGTAGAAGGCCCGCTCGACATCGGCGGGGGAGGGGGTCTCCGGCCCCCGCGGGTGCGAG
>MWBF01000114.1 GCA_002068935.1 Chloroflexi bacterium ADurb.Bin325 | reverse complement strand
CGGCGATGCCGTAAACCCCGGGGGTCGCCGGTGCCCAGGACGACCGCCCGCGTGTCTCCGCGCCCGCGCAGCCGTTCGACCATCTGCGCGATGTTGTTGCCGATCGCGATCTGTTCGCCCGCGCAGTCCGGCCACTCGGCCAGCAGCCGCGCCGCGCCGTACAGCAGCTCCGCCTGGGCGATGCGCGCCTGTATCGCCGCCGGGAGCGTCGCGCGGCCTGCGCCCGACACGCCTACAACGAGGATCCGGTTCGTCTGCATGTCTGCCTACGCCTTTCCCTGGCCGGCGACGGAGGCGGGGCCGGCGGAGGCGGTCGCCAGCAGCTCTCCGCCTATCGTCCACAGCCACACTTCTATCGTCAGGGAATCCGCCACATAGGCGGCCGCCTGGGCCGCGGCCAGCTCGGCCAGGCGTTGTTCCAATCCCGACAGGCTCGCGCGCTTGAGGAGCATCTGCACGTGATGCGCCGTATTTGCCGCGGCCACGGCTGCGGCTATGGCCTCGTCCGCGCCGATCTCCCGCGCGACTTGGGTCAGGAAGGCCAGGTCGATCTCGCCCTCGCTGACGTGGGTCTGCATCCGACCCTGCGCCACCTTGGAAAGCTTGCCGATCATGCCCGAGATGATGGCCCGCGCGAACCCCAGCCGCCGCGCCTGCGCCAGCGCATACCCCATGTGGTCGCCCACCTGGACGCAGGCCAGCAGCGGCAGGTCGGGCGCGCGGCGGCGCGCATACTCCTCGCTGCGGACGCCGGTCGTCAGGACGATGGTGCGCAGCCCGTTCTCCGCCGCCACCTTCAGCTCCGCGTGGATGCCCGCGCGGTATGCGGCCAGCGAATAGGGCCGCACGATGCCGTCGGTGCCCAGGATGGAGATGCCCCCCACGATGCCGAGCTTGGGGTTCAGCGTCTGCTCGGCCAGCTCCGCGCCGCGCGGCACGCTGACCATCACGCGCAGCCCGCGCTCGGCCAGCGCCGGCCCGGCCGCGGCCTCCACCGCGCGGCGGATGATCCGCCGCGGCCCCGGGTTGATGGCCGCCTCGCCGACCGGCATGGGCAGCCCCGGCAGCGTCACCACCCCCACGCCCGGCCCGCCCGCGATCCGGATGCCGGGCTCGTCCTGCCAGCTCACGGTGGCCGCGATCTCCGCGCCGTGGGTGACGTCGGGGTCGTCCCCCGCGTCCTTGATCGTGGCGCAGGTGACCTGGCCAACCGCGGGCGTGTCGAACTCGCAGCGGACGATCGTGAAGGTCACGCCCGCCTCGGCCGGCAGGTCGATGGTGATCTGTCGGACGGGCTCCCTCGTGAGCAGCGCGACCGTGGCGGCCGCGGCGGCCGCGGCCGCGTTCGCGCCGGTCGTGTAGCCGTGGCGCAGATCGGTCCGTCGCCAGGTCCGGCCGGTGTTCGGCATCCGCCTGGGGCGATTTCCCGCGGCTTCCGCGTCGCTCATGCTTCCGCCTCCGCCAGCCGGAGCAGGGCGTTGACGATCGCGGCCGCCACGGGCGAGCCGCCCTTGCGGCCGAGCGCGGTGATGAAGGGGATGTCCCATGCCGGGTCTTCGCTCCCGATCCCGGCCAGTTCATCCTTCGACTCGACCGCGTTGACGAAGCCTACCGGCACGCCCACGATCAGCGCGGGCCGAACGCCCTCCTCGCGCACCAGGCGCAGCGCCTCCAGCAGCGCGGTAGGCGCGTTGCCGATCGCGACGATGTCGCCGTGGATCTGCGCCGCGTTGCGCCGTATCGCCACGGTCGAGCGCGTGGCCCCTTCCGCCCGCGCCTGCGCGATCACCTCGTCCGCGCGGATGTCGCACACGGTGCGCCCGCCCCAACGGCCCAGCATCTCGGCGGAAATGCCCGCCTGCACCATCGTCACATCGGTGACGACGGCCGCGCCGCGGCGCAGGGCCGCCACCCCCGACGAAATCGCGGCGGGGTGGATGCGCATGATGCGGCCGAACTCGAAATCGCCGGTGGTATGGATTACCCGCGTGACGACAGCCAGCTCGGCCTCGGTGAAGCCATGTTTGCCCAGCTCGCCCTGAATGATGCGAAAGCTCTCACGTTCGATCTCATGCGGCAGCATAAAGATTCCTCGATTCGCAGAGATATATGCGCGCCGGCGCGCGGCCGCGCGCCTTCATGCGGCAGTTCATTCTTCCTGTTCAGCAGCGACCTTTCCGCGCCGGGCGCTCCGGGCAGGCGCAGGCGCGGTCAAGTCGTATTTGGCCTGGTAGCCCCTCGGCGTGATCATCCTGCCGTCGTGGGCGATCGTGGTGCTGTTGCCGACGATCACCAGCGTCAGCATGTCCACCTCAGCCTGGGGCAGGTCGGCGAGCGTCATGATTTGCACGGACTGATCGGGCCGGGTGGCGTTGCGCACCACGCCCACCGGTGTGGAGGGCAGCCGGTGTTGCGCCAGCAACGCGCACGCCTGCTGCCAGGGCGCGACGCGCGTCCGGCCCTGGGGGTTATAGAAGCAGATCACGAAATCCGCCTGGGCCGCGGCTGTCACGCGGTGCATGATGGCCTCGCGCGGGGTCAACTGGTCGCTGAGGCTGATCACCGCGAAGTCGGTCATCAGCGGCGCGCCCAGCAGCGCGGCCGCGGCGTTGAGCGCCGACATCCCCGGGATGACCTCGACCGCCAGATCCTCGATGCCGCGCTCGGCCAGCACCTCGTAGACCAGGCCGGCCATGCCGTAGACCCCCGCGTCGCCGCCCGAAACCACCGCGACGCGTTGGCCCGCCACGGCGAGATCCACCGCCGCCTGCACCCGCTCGACCTCCTGCCGCATGCCGCTGGCCTCGCGGCGGATCTGGCGCGCCAGATGCGTGATCTGCGCCAGATAGGTGCGATAGCCGACGATCACGTCGGCCCGTTCGATGGCTGCGACTGCCGCGGGGGTCATGTGCTCTGCGCCGCCCGGGCCGATGCCCACGATAAAGATCGCTCCGTTCATCGGTTCTCCTCGTGCACAACCTGCGCCACGGCTACCGTGACGTTGGTGTATTTTCGTTTCTCGACCAGGAGGCGCGCGGCGCCGGCCGCGACCAACGCCGCAGGCTCGGCGACGCCGGGCACCCCCAGGGCTATCTGTGCGGCAGGCGATGGGTTGGGCAGATCTGGCACTGCCGCCAGTTGTTCGCGCGGGAGCGCCTGGAGCGGCCAGCCGCGCTCGGCGCACGCGGCGAGCAGCCCCGGCTCGTCGCGCTTGTCCTCCACCGTCGCCGCGCAGCGCACCGCCGCGGCCGAAAGACCGGCCTCCGCCAGCGTCGCGTCGATCGCCGCGCTGATCTCCGCGGCCGACGCGCCGCGATTGCAGCCCACGCCGACGACCAGGCAGGGCGGCCGGTAGACGACCGCGGCCGGGAGCGCCCGCAATTCGGAGTCGGCAAGCAGGCGCGGGGTGATGAGCAGGGCTGCGGCCGGCCGCGCGGCGAGCAGCGCCTCGAACGTGTCATAGCGCCGCAGGTTGGCGGGCGGCGTTGCGGGCCACCATGCCGTCTCGCCCGCCTCCTGCCAGACGCCGACCGGCTCGCCGTTCACCAGCGCCGCGCTGGCGGCCGTCAGATGCCCGGCCTGTTCGATCTGCCAGCCCCACTCCGCGCCCAGCAGATCCAGAGCGGGCGCGCCCTGCGTATCGCTGGCCGTGGTGAGCACCGCGGTCCCGCCCAACAGGTCGGCCACGCGCTGCGCCAGCGCGTTTGCGCCGCCCAGGTGTCCGCCGAGCAGGCTGACCGCGTGGCGGCCGGCCTCGTCCACCACGACGACGGCGGGGTCGCTGTGTTTGCTGCGCAGCAGCGGCGCCAGCTCGCGCACCACGATCCCGCTCGCCATGATGCAGACCAGCGCGCTGTGCGCCATGAACGCATCTTGCAGCACCTGGCGCACCGCGATGGCATAGGGCCGGACGTTGGCCCGGCCCGCGTCCTCGGCGCTCAGGAAACGCTGCGGCGCATAGAGGATCGCGTCCGGCAGCGCGGCCTGGAGCCTCAGCCCGGTCGCCGCGCCGTTGCGCGTCAGGGCGATGATCGCGGTGGAGGCCGCGCGCGGCGGCGGTTCCTGCGCGCTGCCGTAGAGGTGCGAGACACGCGCCGGATCTGTCGCGGCCGGCCGCAGGGCCGGGCTGACGATGATCAGACCCTGGTGGGTGATCTCGGCCCGTTGGAGCGCACCGCCGATCTCGCCCAGGGTGCTCCGGATGATCTTCTCGTCGGGCCAACTGGCGCGGAAGACCACCGCGACTGCCGCGTCCGGCGTGTAGCCCGCGGCGTAAAGCTCGTCCACGACCCGATCGATCATGCCCGTGCTGAGGAAGATCGCCATGCTCGCGCGGTGCGCGGCCAGCCCGGCCAGCGCCTCGGTCGGCGGCACGGGGGTCTTGCCGGCCAGTCGCGTCAGGATCAGGGTCTGGGTCTCTTCGGGGAGGGTGTACTCGATGCCCAGCGCCGCGGCCGCGGCCATCGCCGAGGAGACGCCGGGCACGATGGTGCAGGCCACGCCGGCCGCGGCCAGCTCGCGCATCTGCTCGGCGATCGCGCCGTACAGCGAGGGGTCGCCGGTGTGCAGCCGCGCCACCGTCTTGCCCGCCCGCGCGGCGTCGACCATCACCGCGACCTGCTCGGCCAGCTTCATGCCCGCGGTGTTGTGGATCTCGGCCGTGGCCGCCGCGTCGCGCAGGACGTCCGGGCTGATTAGCGACCCGGCGTACAGGATCACATCGGCCGCGCGGATCAACCGCGCCGCCTTCAAGGTCAGCAACTCGGGGTCGCCCGGCCCCGCGCCGATAAAGTACACCCGGCCTTGGGGGGCGACTTCAGTGGGCATGGTCATGCTCATGATCGTGGTCGTGGCTGTGCGCGTGCGCGGACCCGCCGTGGAGGTGATGGGTGGTCTGGGCGCGGCCGACGGCCTCCTCGTGGCCGGGGAGGGCGAACCGATATTTGCAGAGGTCGCAGTTGATCGCGGCCTCCCCGTCCATCGCCTCGGCCAGCCGCTGCGCGGCGATCTCGACCAACAACGGGTGGATGCCCAAGCGCGCCGCGCGCAGGAGCGGCAGGCCCGTCTCGGCCGCCGTGGCCTCGGCTACCGCGTAGATGTCGCGTTCCACGATGCCGGTGAAGAGCAGATAGGGGACGACGATGACGCGCTGCGCGCCGAGCGCGACGCAGCGGCGGATCCCTTCGGCCACGGTGGGCCGGCCCACGGCCTGGAAGGCGTATTCGACCGTGTGAAAGCGGCGGCTGCTGAACAGCAGATAGGCCAGCCGCGCGACCTCGCTGTTGCCGCCCGGATCGCTGCTGCCCCGGCCCACCAACAGGACGGCCGGCCTGTCGTCGGCCGCGGCCTCCGTCGCGGCCAGCGCCTCGGCAATGCGCAGCGCCAGCAGCTCGACCAGCCTGGCGTGGGGCGCCAGCGGGGTCGCCATGTGGAAATGGACATCGGGGAACTGGCCGCGCGCCCATTGCAGCGCGGCCGCGACATCGTTCTTCTGGTGGCCGGCCGCGCCCAGGAACAACGGCAGCGCCAGCACGCTGCCGCCTGCGCCGGCCGCCTGCGCGGCCTGCGTCAGCCCGGTCGCCAGGTCGGGGTCCGCCAGCTCGAGAAAACAAAGCCCGACCTCCTGGCCCATATGCGCGGACAGTGCGGCGACGAAGCCCCGCGCCTCGGCGACAGCTTCGGGCACCCGGCTGCCGTGCCCCACCGCCAAAAAGACCTGTTGCCCCATGACCCCCTCCCAATCTTCTAGAACTCAATCCCGGCCTGCGCCCGGATCCCCTGCTGCGCGAAGGGATGCTTGACCTCGTGCATCTCGGTGACCAGGTCGGCGAAATCGATCAGCTCAGGCGGCGCATACCGCCCGGTGATCACAAGGTGCAGCATGGCGGGCTTGTGTTCGGCCAGCCAGGCCACGACGTCGGCAGTGTCGAGCCACTTGTAGTGCAGCAGATAGGTGAACTCGTCCAGGACGATCACGTCGTATTCCCCGCTGCTGATCTTCTCCTGGGCCACGGCCCACGCTCGCACCGCGCGGGCCTTGCTCGCCTCGATATCTCGGCTCTTCCAGGTGAAGCCGTCGCCGGTGCATAACCACTCGATGCTCAGCTTCTCGGCCGCCCGGGTTTCACCGTAGCGCGCGTGCTCGTTCTTGATGAACTGGATCACGCAGAGGCGCATCTCGCGGCCCCAGGCCCGAAAGATAATCCCCAGCGCGGCCGTAGTCTTGCCCTTGCCGTTGCCGGTGTTGACGATGACCAGGCCCTTCTTCTGATTCTTCTGCGAGCTGTTCTGTTCGACGGACTGATTCATGCGTAGCGTCTCCGAAAGCGGTCAACAAAAAGGCCCAACCGTGCACGGTTGGGCCCTGGAAACAAAAACCCCGTCATGATGACGGGGGGTCGTATGCCGAAAACAAAAACATCGGCTTCCATAACCCACCCCTTTCCGCGAGGGTGTCACGGAGCAACGACGCAGGCGGGTGATCTGGCTTCCCTGGAGCTCCCAGGGTTACAGCTGCGGGACAGCGCCGGACTACCTGTACAAGGTCACCGGTCTTTCCCCATTATGCGCCGCGCTTCCGAGCGACTGGCGCACCTGCATCTGAACATATGCGGTTGTTGGCAGCGTTTATAACACAGGTCCCGGGGCGTGTCAAATGTGGAAAACCGCGCGGCAATTCTAAGGCCTATCCGAATAATTCACTGCTGTACACTTTTGTCCGGTACAGGTGGCTGGTAGGGTTTGAAGTCCACCGAGATGGGCTTACCCTCGTTTTCGAGGTAGTCGAGCAAGTCGAGACCGAGTTGGAACAAACTCAGGTCACAGCGATCGGTGCGCTGAATGACCTGCGCCAGCCTTGCTGATGGCACAGGGCGCCCAAGTAAATCATCCAGATGTAAGCCAGACAGGCAGCGAGCCAGCGGTTGGGTGGGGTTGTGAGCCGCCAGTTAGCCCTGAACGAAGAGCAGGGCATACGAGAAGAAAATCGCCACGTCGGGGACCAGGTGGATGGCCCCCGACCACAGGAAGCCCCGCGTCTCCAGCATGGCCTTGTCCAGCAGCCAGGCCAGGAAACCGGTCATTTCCGCGGCCAACAGTTGCTTTCCCGCCTCGTCCACCGCGTAGAAGTCGCGCACCTCGATCAGCCCGGCCAGGGGCCGCGCGCCGCCCTTTGTCCGAGCCTCCGCCGCACCCTACACAAACCGGGCCGCGTCCGGCCGCGCGGATAGCCCGCCATCCTATGTACGCGCCGCGGTGTCCCTTGAGCGCCGGAATCTCACGCGGCCCGGGACCGAGGGTGTCGTGCGCGCCGGCCGTTGCAGCACTGTCCTACCGATCAGTTCCATGCCGACAGGAGTTCTACTCCATCCGTCGCGGCCGGTACTGGATCGCCTCCGCGATGTGCGCCGGCTGGATGCGCTCGCTCCCCGCCAGATCCGCAATCGTCCGCGCCAGCTTGAGGGTGCGGTGATATGCCCGCGCGCTCAGGTTCATCTGCCGCATCGCCGCACCCAACAGTTGCTTCCCCGCCTCGTCCACCGGGCAGAAGTCACGCACCTCGGTCGGCCCCATGTCCGCATTGCAGGTCAGCCCACCCAGGGGCCGCGCGCCGCCCTTCGGCCGGGCCTCCGCCACACCCTGCGCAAACCGGGCCGCCTGTCGCGCCCGCGCCGCCTCCACCCGCGCCCGGATCACCGCCGATGGCTCCCCCCGGCGCTCGTCCGACAGCTTCTGGAACGGCACCCGCGGCGCCTCGATGTGGATGTCGATGCGGTCGAGCAGCGGCCCGGACAGCCGCTTCTGATACTTGCTGACCAGCCCCGGGCTGCACGTGCACGCCCGCTCCGGGTCGCCCGCATAGCCGCACGGACACGGGTTCATCGCGCCGACCAGCATGAAGTTCGCCGGGAAGGTCAGGCTGCCCTGCGCCCGGCTGATCGTCACCACCTTGTCCTCCAGCGGCTGGCGCAGCACCTCCAGCGTGTGCGACGAGAACTCCGGCAGCTCGTCCAGGAACAGCACCCCCCGGTGCGCCAGGCTGATCTCCCCCGGCCGCGGCCACTGTCCCCCGCCCACCAGCCCGGCATGCGAGATCGTGTGGTGCGGCGCACGGAAGGGCCGGTTGCGGATCAGCGGCGCATCGCCCGCGGCCGTGTGCAGCATGTCCGCCACCGAGTAGATGCGCGTCACGTCCAGCGCCTCCTCCAGCGTCAGCCGCGGCAGGATCGAGGGCAGCGAGCGCGCCAGCAGCGTCTTGCCCGCGCCCGGCGAGCCGGTCATCAGACAGTTGTGCCCGCCGGCCGCAGCCACCTCCAGCGCCCGCTTGACATGCTCCTGGCCCTTGATGTCCGAAAAGTCGCACGCATAGGCCGGCGGATCTGCGTCCAGATCGAAGCTCGCACGGTACGGCTCGATGGGGTGGTAGTTGCGGAAGTGCGCGGCCAGCCGGCCCAGGGTGTCCACCGGGTAGACCTCGATCCCCTGCACCAGCGCGGCCTCCGGCGCATCGACCTGCGGCGCAAACACCGCCCTGTACCCCAGCTCCTGCGCCAGGTGCGCCATCGGCAGCAGCCCGTTGACATGGCGCAGCGAGCCATCGAGCGACAGCTCGCCCAGGAAGAGGCAGCCGTCCAGATCCGGCGGGATCTGCTCGGCCAGCATCAGCAGCGCCACCGCGATGGGCAGGTCGTAGGCCGGGCCCTCCTTGCGCAGATCCGCGGGCGCAAGATTGACCGTCACCCGGCCGCGCGGGTATTCGAGGCCGGAGTTGACGATGGCCGCGCGCACGCGCTCGGTCGATTCCTTGACCGCGGCGTCCGGCAGGCCGACGAGCGTGACCGAGGGCAGGGATCTGGAGTTGAGGTCGGCCTCCACCTCGACGATCGCGCCGTCGAGGCCGATGAGGGCACAACTGTGGACTTTGGCGAGCACGGCAGGGTCTCCTGGCAGAGATAGGGAAGGAAGGCGTTCTCGCGAGAAGCAGATATATGATAGCGGGATTCCGCTGCGACGGCAAGAATGGCTGACGGGCCAGGGGGTTCAAGCCTGATCGAAGGCAGGGGCGGGCTACGGGTCACAGGAGCCCGATCGACCCGCACCCGGCTGTAACGCCGTCAGCCACGCGACCCACGCCTCCAGCCCGTCGCCGCTGCGACAGGAGACGACAAACAGAGGCGCGGCCGGGTTGACCATCGCCAGCCCGCGGCGAAAATGCGCCACGTCGAAGTCGAAATATGCGATGAGATCCGCCTTGTTGAGCAGCACGGCGTCCGCGGCGGCAAACATGCCGGGATATTTGTACGGCTTGTCGTGGCCCTCCGGCACGCTGGCGATGATGACCGCAGCCTGCGCGCCGAGGTCGAACTCCGCGGGGCAGATGAGGTTGCCGACGTTCTCGATGAACAGCAGCCGCGTCCCATCGAGGGGCAGCCGCGGCAGCGCGGCGCGCACCATGGGCGCGTCCAGGTGACAGGCCCCGCCGGTGTTGATCTGGACCGCGGGGATGCCGTTCGCCAGCAGCGTGTCGGTGTCGATGCTCGACGCGAGATCCCCCTCGATCACCGCGGGCCGCAGCTCCGCGGGCAGCCGCGCCGCGGTCGCCAGGATGACGCTGGTCTTGCCCGCGCCCGGCGAGGCCATGAAGTTGACCGTGAGGATGCCGCGAGCGGCAAAAAAAGCGCGGTTCTCCGCCGCGACCTCGTCGTTTGCGCTGAGGATGCGCCTGGTCACATCGATCTTCATCGATTCACCCCTGTCCGTCCGCCTCGATGCTCTCGACGCGCAGCTCACGGCCGCCGGTCACGCGCAGCCGCGCGGCCCCGCAGGCCGGGCACGTCGGCGGCAGCGGCGGGCGGACGGCGAACGTATGGCCGCATGCCGCGCAGGCCAGGGTCGCGGGCCGGCGCTCGAAGATCAGGCTGGCTCCTTCCGCGGCGGTGCCCCGGCTCAACAGATCGAAGTAGAACTGCACCGAGTCATCCACGATGCTGCTCAGGTCGCCGACGACGAGATGGATGGCGGTCACGCGGGCGAGGCTGGCGTCACGCGCCGCGGCCAGCGCGATATCGAGGATGGCCTGGGTGACGGACAGCTCGTGCAACGGAAGGCTCCGGCCGGAAATCGAATGGTTGACGAGACGATAACACAGAAGGGGCAGTTTCTCAACTTCGACCGGGTCGAAAAGCAATCCCAGATGGGCCGGAACATCCTGAGCGAAGTAGTCATGGCCCCCGGCCACCGTCCAGGGTGAAAATGCCGGAAGCACCCTGAGCGGAGGGCGTCGCTACGCGACGCACGCAG
>MWBF01000113.1 GCA_002068935.1 Chloroflexi bacterium ADurb.Bin325 | reverse complement strand
CGTGCGCATCCCCTTGCCGCCCCCGCCGGCCGCGGCCTTGACCAGGACGGGATAGCCCAGGTCCTTGGCCGCGGCGATGGCCTCGGCGTCGCTCAGCCCGGCGCAGGGATCGCCGCCGGACGCCGAATCGCTGCCCGGCACGACCGGCACGCCGGCCGCGATCATCGTGCGCCGCGCCTGGACCTTGTCGCCCATCGCGTGGATGGCCGCGGGCGACGGGCCGACCCAGGCCAGCCCCGCGTCCTGCACCGCGGCCGCGAACTCCTCGTTCTCCGAGAGGAAGCCGTAGCCCGGATGGATGGCCTCCGCGCCGGAGGCCAGCGCGGCCTCGATGACCGCGGGAACGTTGAGATAGCTCTCGCGCGCCGGCGGCGGGCCGATGCGATAGGCCTCGTCCGCATAGCGCACGTGCAGCGCGGCGCGGTCCGCGTCCGAGTAAACGGCGACCGTCCGCTGGCCCCGCTCCTGGCAGGCGCGGATGATCCGGACGGCAATCTCGCCGCGATTGGCGATCAGGACTTTTCGGAACATGATCTTGCCTCAGGGCAAATGAGTGACGAGTAATGAGTGATAAGTAAAAGGATCATGGGCAGAGTTCGAGTTCAGGCTCGATGTCATAGACCGGGCCGTCCTCGCGGATGGTACCGGACTCCCGCTGTTGCGGAACCATCGTCACCAGCAGTCGGATCGTCTGGTCAAGCAGACCCACCCGGTGCTGCATCGCTTCGGTGTCCAGGACATGCCTCGCCTGGTAATACCAGTGGCGGCTCTCGCGGGCTGAGCCAAGGGCAAATTCGTAGAAGCGCGCTCGCTCTTTGCCCGTGCTGCGCCCGTAACCCTCCGCCAGGTTCGCGCCAATCGAGCCCACGGCGCGATACAACTGGTCGGCAATCGCAGATGTGCGTTTGTCGTCCATCATGCGGGTCACATCGCCCCAGGCCAGATCCGCGAGAAGCGTAGCCAGACGATACGCCGTCATCCGCCACAGAGGGTCGTGCTTGACCGACTCCGGCACGTCTTTCTCCCACTCCTCATACTTCACGCGCATCCCCTCCACCGAGCTTACTCATTACTCGTTACTCGTTACTCGTTACAACGGGATATTCCCGTGTTTCTTCGGCGGGTTGGTGTCCCGCTTGTTGTGCAGCATCTCGAGCGCGTTGATCAGCCGGAGGCGCGTCTCGCGCGGCTCGATCACCGCATCCAGATAGCCGCGCGCGGCGGCCACATAGGGGTTGGCGAACTTCTCCCGGTAATCGGCCACGAGCCGGGCGCGCGTCTCCTCCGGATCGGCCGCGGACTGAATCTCGCGGCGGAAGATGATGTTGACCGCGCCCTCCGGCCCCATGACGGCCAGCTCGCCCGTCGGCCAGGCGAGGTTGATGTCCCCGCGCATGTGCTTGGAGCTCATCACGCAGTAGGCCCCGCCATAGGCCTTGCGCACCACCACGGTCAGCTTCGGCACGGTAGCCTCGGCATAGGCGTAGATCAGCTTTGCGCCGTGGCGGATGATGCCGCCGTGCTCCTGCACCGTGCCGGGCAGGAAACCAGGCACGTCCACGAACGTGACGAGCGGGATGTTGAACGCATCGCAGAAGCGCACGAAGCGCGCGGCCTTGACGCTGGCGTCGATATCCAGGACGCCGGCCAGCACCGCCGGCTGGTTGGCGACGATGCCGATGCTGCGGCCGTCCAGCCGCGCATAGCCGATGACGATGTTGGCCGCATAGTTCTGCATGATCTCCAGGAACTCGCCGTTGTCCACGACGCGCGTGATGATATCGCGGATATCGTAGGGCTTGTTGGGCTCCTCCGGGATGATGCGCTCCAGCTCCTCGTCGGTGCGCAGCGGGTCGTCCTCCGTGCGCACGTAGGGCGAGTCCTCCATGTTGTTGCTCGGCAGATAGCTCAGGAGCCGCTGCACGAGGAAGACCGCGTCCTCTTCGCCCTCCGCGGCAAAGTGCGCCACGCCGCTCGTGGAGGCATGGGTCAGCGCGCCGCCCAGATCCTCGAACGTCACCTGCTCGTGCGTGACCGTCTTGACCACGTCCGGCCCCGTCACGAACATATAGCTCGTGTCCTTGACCATGATGATGAAGTCGGTGATGGCGGGCGAGTAGACCGCGCCGCCCGCGCATGGCCCCATGATGACGCTGATCTGCGGCACGACGCCGGACGCCTGCGTGTTGCGCAGGAAGATGTCGGCATAGCCGCCCAGGCTCATCACCCCTTCCTGGATGCGCGCGCCGCCGGAGTCGTTCAGCCCGATGATCGGCGCGCCGTTCTTCATCGCCAGCTCCATGACCTTGCAGATCTTCTCGGCCTGCGCCTCGCCCAGCGAGCCGCCCAACACGGTGAAATCCTGCGAGAAGACGTAGACGAGGCGGCGGTCGATCGTGCCGTAGCCGGTCACGACGCCGTCGCCAAGATACTGCTGCTCGGCCATGCCGAAGTCCATGGCGCGGTGGGTGATGAACCGATCCAGCTCCGTGAAGCTGCCCTTGTCCAGCAGCAGCTCGATGCGCTCGCGCGCGGTGAGCTTGCCCTTGGCGTGCTGTTGTTTAATACGTTCTTCGCCCCCGCCCAGGCCGGAGCGGTATTTCATCTCGCGCAGGCGGTCGATCCCGTCTTGATGCGACATGTTCACTCCCGAATAGTGTAAACCTCGTAGGGGCGGCCCCGACGGCCGCCCGCGCCCGCCCTAGCCCGCGCGACGGGCAGCCCGCGCGCGGCGGCCCAGCCCGAAGCCGACCAGCATGACGATAACCCCGACCGCCAGCGCGCCGCCCACGAGCAGCACGCCCGCGTCGGACCAGAAGCGCTCCGGGAAGAGCCGGATGAGCGAGTCGCTCCAGTCGAACGTCCACGTGCCGGGCTGGAAGAAGGCGTTGTGGAACATGACGAAAAGGGTGTTCCACGACAGGAACACGAAGATGATCAGCAGGGTCAGCAGGCCGGTCGTCAGCAGCCCACCGCCGAACAGCGCGGCATAGCCCTCGGCGCGCGTCTCGCGCCGCGCCAGCAGCGCGAGCAGGCTGAGCGCAAGGAGCGCGGCCGCGGCCGCCAGCACCCGCCACAGGGCGTCGGTCAACTGCTTGACGTCGATCATGTGGCGGATCTCGTCGGTCGTGAACAGCAGCCGGTTCGTCCCCGGGATGCGCAGCTCCTGAAGCATGGCGATGGCGACATCCGGCGGGTCGGGCCGGTTCAGATAGTCGATGTTGACGAGCGCCAGCTCCAGCCGCTCCTCGGCGGTGAAGCCGTAGCGATCCGGCGGGAAGTCCGGCCGGGCATACTCGAAGCGCGGGTACCAGGCGTTGATCATCACCCGCGCGACGAGCAGGCCGATGACGACGGGCATCAGCAGGACGACGATCCAGCGCAGGAGCGCGATAAGGACGTGCTTCAAACGATGAACTCCTCAAGCAGATCTACGATTACAGCCACCGGTCGAACCAGTCCAGCGTCCGGCGGGCATATTCCTCCGGCGCGACCTCGAACGCCTCCAGGTGGTCGGCGTCGGGCACGATCCACAGCGCGCTGCGCTCCGGCCGCTGCGGATCCCGGATCAGCGCATAGGCCTGCTCGCTCTGCTGGGCGGGCACGGTGCGGTCGGCCTGGCCGTGGATGAGCTGCACGGGCATCCACACGTGCGCATCGGCCAGCAGCCGCGGCAGCTCCCGGTTGCCGAGCTGGCGCATGGCGGGCTGGATCGCCAGATACAGGGGCCGCTGCAACACGCCGGAGTAGAGGCCCTCGCTGCGGATGGGCGGGCTGTCCAGCACCATCGCGTCGAAGCCGCCGCCGGCCGGCCGCGCGGCCAGCGCCAGACCGAGCGCCGCGCCGAACGAGTGGCCCCACAGCCCTACCCACAGCTGATCGTGCGCATCGCGCAGCCACCTGGCCCAGGCCCGGAGGTCCGCGCTGGGCCTGACGCCGGTCACATCCCATGCGCCGCCGGAGCGGCCATGCCCGCGCGCATCGACGAGCAGGAAGTTGAACCCTCGCGCCAGCCCCGCCCGCACCAGCGGCCAGGCGAACAGCGGCTCCCGGTCATCCGCGCCGAACAGTCTGAGATGGGGCAGTGGGATGTCCGACGCCGGCGCGGCGGGGACATGGGTCCCGAACAGGCTGACCGGCCGGCGCGCATAAAGCGCCTTGCGGGCCAGGATCAGGCCGGCGCTGCCGTTGAAGCCGTGATGATGGATGATCGTGCGATCGGCCGGCCGACCGTTCGAACCGGCCGCGCTGGGGAGCCAGACCGCATGTAATCGCGCGCCGTCCTGTGCGGTCAGGTTCACGTCCTGTCCGCGCTCCGCCAGGTCGGGCGGCAGGTCGGCGACGACGCGCTGCGGATGGGTGAAATAATAGGTTGTCCCGCCCGCAATCAGCGCCGCGCCCACCGTCTGCACGAGCAGGCCGCGCGAGAGTAAGAGACCGATCCCCATGCTAATCCTTATGCATAACCGCCGGCCGGCCGTTCAGTCGCGGCGGAACGTTTCCCGTCCGCACAACCTGCTGGCTGACCTCACCCCCTCGGCTCCCCCTCTCTTGGCGGGCGAGCCCTCGACTCGCACGTCAGGAGAGGGGGATGGGGGGTGAGGCCCCAGCGCCATCCTCACGCGACCTGCACCAGGATCTTGCCGAACGCGGCCCCGGCCAACAGCCGCCGCAGCGCGGCAGGATAATCCGCCAGCGGATAGACCGAGTCGATGACCGGCGTCAGCCGGCCGGCCCAGACCTGCGCCATGACCTGCTCGAAGTCCGCCTGCGTGCCCATCGTGCTGCCGATGATGCTCAGGTGCTTGCCGAACAGCAGGTTGACTGGGGTCGCGGCCTCGTAGCCGGTCGTGCCGCCGACGGTCAGCAGCCGGCCGCCCTTCGCCAGCGCGCGCAGGCTGGCGCTCCAGGTGGCCGGGCCCACGTTGTCCACGACCACATCCACCCCGCGTCTGCCCGTCGCGGCCCAGACCGCGCGGCTCCAGTTCGGCTCGGCCTGCCGATCCACCGTCCACTCCGCGCCGAGGTCGCGCGCCCTGGCCGCCTTCTCCGCATCGGCTGCGACCACGTAGACGCGCGCGCCGGCCAGCCGGGCAATCTGGATCGCCATGCTGTTGACGCCGCCGCCCGCGCCCACCACGAGCACCGTCTCGCCGGCGCGCAGCCCGCCGGCGCGGATCAGCATGTGCCAGGCCGTCACCCCGACGAGGGGCGCGGCCGCGGCCGCGTCGTCGGCATAGTCCTCCGGGATGGCGACGAGGTTGCGGGCGGGCACGCGCACGAACTCCGCATAAGCCCCCGCGATGTGCTCGCCCAGGATGGCGAAGGCGTCGCAGCGGTTGTGCTGGCCCGCGCGGCACTGCGGACAGCGGCCGCACCAGAGGGTCGGGTTAGCGACCACGCGCTGGCCGACGCGCCAGCCCGTCACGTCCGCGCCGAGCGCGGCGATCACGCCGCTGAAGTCGGAGCCGAGGATGTGCGGGAAGGCCAGCTCCAGCCCCTTCCAGCCGGTCCGCACGAAGTCGTCCAGCCGGTTCAGCGCGGCGTAGCGCACCTGCACGAGCGCTTCGTCCGCCGCGGGCTGCGGGACGGGGATGTCATCGCGGTATTCCAGCACCTCCGGCCCGCCGTGCCGATAAAAGACCGCCGCGCGCATCGCTCAGGATAACCCCGCAAACAGGTCATCGCAGCCGGCCGGCGGCTGCCAGCCGTCCGCGTCCCACGCCAGCACGTAATGCTCCTCCGCGATGCTGCCTTCGGGCAGCGAGAGGAAGTGCGCGGTGTCCGCGCTCTGCGAGCGGTGACAGGCCAGCGCGGCCCGCTTGACCTGCTCGAAGGCGCGGATGTCCACCGTCGCCTCGATGGCGTCGGGCGAGACGCAGGCGATCTCTTCGCCTTCGGGATTCCCGTCCTCGCGGCAGACGACGACCTGATAGAACAGCCGCCGCACGCCCAGATGGTCGGGCGCGGCCCGGATGGCGTCCACCACCGCGCGGTGCACCGCGATATGGTCGGGGTGATGCGTGACGCCGTGCTCGTCGAAGGTGACGACGACCTCCGGCCGCAGCGCGTCGATCAGCCCGCGGAGCTGCGCGGTCAGCGCGGCCAGATCCCACGCCGCGGCCCCGCCGTCCGGATAGTCCAGCACGTACAGCGCGTCCAGCCCGATGACCTGGGCCGAACAGCGCAGCTCCTCGCTCCGCAGCTCGGCCAGGGCCGCGGGCGAGTCGGCCAGCCCGGCCGTCTGGCCGGCCTCCCCGCGCGTCGCGCAGATCAGCGCGGTGCGCCGGCCCGCGCCGCGATAGCGCGCGAGCGTGCCTGAGACGCCGAACGCCTCATCGTCGGGATGCGCCATGACAGCCAGCAGGGTCATGGGGCGATCGGACATTTCACCCTCCTTCCACCGTCAGTCCGCGCCGCGCTGCACGACTTCCAGCACCTCACAAGCCACCTCATAGCGGCCAAAGCTGGGCATCAGATAGACGCCCTGCACCTTCGGCCGCGCCATCAGCTCCAACAGCAGTTCCTGGGCCATCTTGACCCCCTCGCGGCGGCCGTCCGCGCCGGCCCGCGCCATGCGCGCGAGCGCATCCTCCGACAGCGTGATGCCCGGCACCTCGTTGTGCAGGAACGCGGCGTGGCGGTGGCTCTGCAAGGGCAGGATGCCGATCAGCACCGGCACCGGGAACGGGCCGTGGCGCTGCTCGTACAGGTCGTAGAAGCGCTGCCAGACGGCCGGGTCGAAGATCGGCTGCGTCATCGTGAGGTGCGCGCCCTCCGAGACCTTCTTGTGGAAGCGATCCACCTCCTGCGCCAGGTCGGGCCTCGTGGGGTCGCACGCCACCGCAATCGTGAACGCGCTGCGGCTGCCGAACGGCTTGCCCGCCCGATCCAGCCCGCGGTTGAACCCGTCGATGATGTGCACCAGGCCGACCGAGTCCACGTCGTAGACCGGCGTGCTGTCCGGCTGGTCGCCCAGGCTGGGCGGGTCGCCGGTGAGCGCGATGATGTTGCGGATGCCCAGCGCGTGCGCGCCGATCAGGTCGGCCTGCAGGCCGGTCAGCGACCGGTCGCGGGCCGTGAAGTGCAGGATGGTCTCGATGCCGACCTGCTGCTGGATCAGCACGCACAGCGCCAGCGCGCCCATGCGCACGCGTGCCATCGGGCTGTCCGCCACGTTGACCGCATCCGCGCCGTGCTGCTGCGCGATGCGCGCGCCCTCGATCATCTTGGCCGCGCTGAAGCCGCGCGGGGGATCCACCTCGACGCTGACGACGAACCTGCCCTCGCGCAGCTTGCGCAGCAGCCCCGTGGGCGCCGGCCCGGCCTCCGCGTCCTCGGCCTCCAGCGCCAGCAGGGCCGCGCTCTCCACCGGCTGCACCCGCACCATCGGCAGCGGGCTGAGCTCGGCCACCGCGCGGCGGTCTGCGGGCTGGAGCCCGCGATCCGCGACGCGATCCAGCGCGCCGCGCATGGCCGCGATGTGGGCCGGGGTCGTGCCGCAGCAGCCGCCCAGCAGGGTCGCGCCCGCGGCCAGGAACTGCGGCACGCGCTCGGCAAAGTAGGGCGCCGCGGTGGGATAGGCCATGCGGCCGCCGGAGTGAAACGGCAGCCCCGCGTTCGGCATGGCCGACAGCAGCAGGGCGGGCTCCGCGGCGCGCATCTGCGCGATAAATTCGAGGATGCGCGCGGGGCCGAGCGAGCAGTTGACGCCCGCGACATCGACGCCCGCCTGGGCCAGCCGCTGCGCGACCTCCGCCGGGCCCGCGCCCTCGAAGGTCAGCCCGTCGTTGCCGAAGGTGATCTCGGCCACCACCGGCAGGTCGGTCGCGGCCCGCGCGGTCTCCGCCGCCAGCAGCAGCTCGCCGAGATCGGAGAAGGTCTCCAGGATAAGCAGGTCGGCCCCGGCCTCCCAGAGCACGTGGATCTGCTCGCGGAAGGCCTCCGCGGCGGCTGCATGCTGCAACACGCCGTTCCGCCGCGCGCGCTTGCCGAGCGGCCCCACCGACCCCGCGATCCACGCGGCCGCGCCGCTGATCTCGCGCGCCTCGCGCGCCAGCTTCACCCCGCGGAAGTTGATGTCGCGCGTCTTATCGCCCAGGTTGCACTCGGCCAGCTTGATGCGGTTGGCCGCAAAGGTGTTGGTCTGGATGACCTCGGCGCCCGCCTTGATATAGGCCAGATGGATTTCGCGCACCCAATCGGGCTGCGCGAGGTTCAGCTCTTCGACGCACTGCTCGAACGCAGCCCCGCGCGCGTGCAGCAGCGTGCCCATCGCGCCGTCGGCCAGCAGCGGGCCGCGACGCAAACGTGCCAGAAATGGGTGGATCATCGGAGTATCCAATCGTCGCCCCCTGGATGAACGGGACGGATTATAGCACGGACGGCCGCGTCGCGGCAATTGCCAGCGGCGGAGAGAGGTGCTATAATCCGCAAACGCCAATCTCGTTCACGCTCTCGGAGGTCGCCATGAGTCGACGACGGACGTATGTGCTGGCCGGGCCGCTGTTTGCGGCGCTCGCCCTGGTGTTCGTCACTCTTTGCATTGCATCGGCATCGACATACGCCCAGGTCGCCGCGACGCCGCCCGCCGCGGACGCGGCCTCCGCGGAGATCACGGCCACGGTCGAGATCACCGTGACGCCGGGCACGCCGACCCCGACTGCCACGCCCACGCTGACGCCCACCGCGACGCCCACGCTGACCGACCTGCAATCCCGGCTGCTCCTCGCCAACACCTATCTGCAGGGCCGCGACTACGAGCGCGCCGCCCAGCTATTTCGGGGGGTCGCCGAGGAGGACCGCGGCAATACGGAGGCGCTGACCGGGCTGGCCGCGGCCCTGGAGGGCAGCGCAAACGAGATGGCGACGCTGATGGCGCCCCTGCCGGAGCCGACGCCGCTGCCCCAGCCGACGGCCGTGACCCCGACGCTGGCCGACGCGGCCGCGACAAAGGTGCGCGAGTACGCCGGAAGCGCGATCGCCGTGCTCCTGCTGATCGTGGCGCTCTATCTCGCGGCCCATCTGCTGCGCTGGCTCCTCGCCTGGCTGCGCGAGCTGTGGTATCTGCGCATCCTGCCGCTGCTCGGCCGGCCCGCGGCGGAGCCGGGCTATCTGATCGGACAGTTCACGAACACCCTCGGCGGCGCGGGCGAGAACGCCGCCGCGCTCGTGCCGTTTGCGCTGACCGATAAGCTCCTGGCCTGGAACCAGTTGGTGCAGGCGAAGGAAGCGCCGGTGGCGGCGGAGCCCGCGCTCGACCTCGGCAGCATGGCCTGGCTGAAGCTATTCTGGCGCTGGATCCTGCCCGCGCCGCGCGGCTATCGCGTCACGGGCGTGTTGCTGCCCGGCGCGCGCGGGGCCTACCGGCTGGCCGTCCAGCGGATCGACCTGGCGCACAATAACGTCGAGCGGAGCGCGACCTTCGAGCTGGCCGGGGCATCGCCCGACGTCGTGTACCGCGACCTGGCCGGCGAGGCCGCCAAGTGGCTGGTGAAGCCGCAGGACATGGAGGCGGCCGCGGCGAGCATGCGCGGCCTGCGCAGCACGCGCCTGCAGGGCCAGCCGGATGTGCTGTCGCCAAGCGAGATCTTCGACCAGGCGCTGACCCTGCTGCTGCCGGTGCGCCAGCAGGTCGGCCAGGGCGCGATCGATTTCGGCGATGCGCGCGAGCGTCTGCGCCAGGCGACGGAATTACTGGCAGACCTGCCGGCCGAATCGTCGCTGCGCGCGGATCTGGAGGCCGTCATCGCCGACCTGCACCGACAGGTGCCGGGAAGCTGAGCGCCCGCCAGGGGTTCAAAAGGTTGCGCGTGCAGGCGGCCTGGGCGGATGGACGGCCCTGCGCCGATTTGACACGCGGGCGCGCATGGCCTAAAATTCGGCTACATATGTAAAGACGTCGAACCGGAGGAGTAGGCGGGGGCTGCATGACAGCCCTGGGCCGTCGACAGAGAGAAGGGATCGCCGGGTGGAAGCCCCTTCATGGCGTGAGCGCCGCCGAACGTCGCCGGGGAGTCGGATGCTGGAAACTGGAAGCTGGCTTTCCGAAGTACTGCATCCCGGATATGCTCCGTTATAGCAGCTAGAGTGGCAGGCTAATCCAGTGAGGCCAGTTTCTGACAACCAGTTTCCGGCTTCCAGTTTCTGGTCTGCAATCAGGGTGGCACCGCGGAGAACCCTCCGTCCTTGAGGACGGAGGGTTTTTGTTTTCCGGGGCTGCCGTGGTATAGTGCCACCATGCCGCCATGCCACCATAGTGGCACAGGCCGCAGCAAGGAGGGACTCATGAGCGAAGACCACGTTAAGCTGACGGTGCGCCTGCCGGCCCGG
>MWBF01000112.1 GCA_002068935.1 Chloroflexi bacterium ADurb.Bin325 | reverse complement strand
TTATTAATCGCTTCCAATATAGCGGCTATTTCTTCCGCCGTCAGTTCAACCTTAGACATTAATCCTCCATGCGCCGCCGCGTGCGAAACCCACCCGCGTGATGCGCGCCGGGCGTCTCGGCTACCATATCGTCGAGGTCCCTTATATCTGCGGCGCGCGCATGAGCGGCGAATCCAAGACCGGCGCGAGCTTCGGCGACTACATCCGCCGCGGCCGGAAGTATGTGACGACGATCTTGCGGCTTGCGCTTGTGCGCACGTAAGCGGAACCGACCTCAGTCTTCGAGCAGGAGCATCCTATGTTGCAACCGCGCAACCTGACCTTCGACGAGCTGGGCGATCTGGCTGCCATCATCCCCGGCCCGGAGCCGGTGTTGCAGGCCATGGTCAACCCCATCCCGCAGTTCGGCGTCAAGCCGCGCCGGCCCATCATCCCCGTGTGCGAGCCGACCCTGAGCGGCAACGAGCTGAAGTATGTCACCGAAGCGGTGGAGACGAACTGGATCTCCTCCGCCGGCGGCTATATCCGCCGCTTCGAGGCGCTGTTCGCCGAGAAGATGGGCACGCGCTACGGCGTCGCGTGCGCCAACGGGACCGTGGCCCTGCACCTGGCGCTGGCGACCCTGGGGCTGGAGCCCGGCGACGAGGTCATCATCCCCACCTTCACCATGATTGCGACGGCCAATGCGGTCACCTATCTCGGCGCGCGGCCGGTCCTGGTGGACAGCGAGCCGCAGACCTGGAACATGGACGTGACGCAGGTCGAGGCGAAGATCACCCCGCGCACGCGGGCCATCACCGTCGTGCACACCTACGGCCATCCGGTGGACATGGCCCCGATCAACGCGCTGGCCGAGAAGCACGGGCTGTTCGTGCTGGAGGACGCGGCCGAGGCGCACGGCGCGCTGTACCGCGGCCGGCCGGCCGGCAGCCTGGGCGATGCGGCGTGCTTCAGCTTCTACGGCAACAAGATCATCACCACCGGCGAGGGCGGCATGGTGACGACCGACCGGGAGGATGTGGCGCGGCTGGCGTGGAACCTGCGCGACCACGCGTTCAGCACCGAACGCCACTTCTGGCACAAGTTCGTCGGCTACAACTACCGGATGACCAACTTGCAGGCGGCCATCGGGCTGGCGCAGACCGAGCAGCTCGAGCGCTTCGTGGAGATGCGGCGGGCGAACGCGGCCTACTACACGCAGCAGTTGCAGCAGATCCCCGGCGTCACGACCCCGCCGGAGGCCGAGTGGGCGCGCAACGTCTTCTGGATGTACGGCATCCTGCTGGGGCCGGAGTTCGGGCTGACGCGCGACGAGCTGCGCCACAGCCTCGCGCAGCGCGGCATCGAGACGCGCACCTTCTTCATCCCCATGCACTGCCAGCCGATCTATTTCGACCAGTATCGGGGCGAGCGCTATCCCGTGGCGGAGGATCTGTGTCGGCGCGGGCTGTATCTGCCGTCCGCGTCGAACCTGACGCGCGAGGATCTGGACGCGGTGGTGGACGCCATCCGCGAGTGCCGGGCCGAGAAATTAGATAGTTGATTGCAACGGGCGGGGGCTCACGAAGTGAGCCCCCGCCCGTTGCAACATAATCTCTCTACTTCGTGAGCGTTGCGGGCGCGGCGACCGGCTCGGTGGTGGTCGCCGGGGGCGGCGCGATGACCGCCGGCCGGAAGCGGCTCTCGTCCACGTACTGCGGCTCCGCGACCGGGGTCGTGCAGTAGGGGCAGGCGATCCAGTGGAGCTCGAGCGGCTTGCCGCACGCGGCGCACGTCCGGCGCAGCTCGGTGCGGCACTGCGGGCAGATCAGCCATCCGGGCTCGGTGATGGTCTGGCAGTTCGGGCAGGCGCGGCGCTCGGTGATCTCGCGCAGCAGCGCCTCCTCCTCCAACTGTCGGTCGTACACCGCGGCCAGCGTATCCTTGGGCCGCATGAGCAGGTAGAGCAGCAGGCCGACCGGGCCGAGGGCCAGCACCAGGATGACGGCCAGCAGCCAGGCGAAGATATCGCGGGTGCGCGAGCGGATATCGCGGAATGTCCAGACAGCAAACCCGATCCAGAACGCGACCAGCGTCGCGGTAAAGAACGCTACGATCAGCTCCAGCACGACGCCGATCTGGTTCAGCAATTCAGACGGAAGTGACATCGGATAGCAAACCTCATCGCCCCGATTGCCGGGTGTTTGCCAGGGCCGCAGGCCGCGTTGCAGATGCGCAGCGCAGCCGTGCGCGCCGAAGGTCGCCGCACATCATATCACACCTGCGTCATATCGACCAAAAGCGCTACATATTCGGGCCGGCGTTCGTAGTGGGCGCTGAAGCGCTTACTACAAACCAATGTCGCTCTGGCCGGTCGTGCTCAACTGCGTTGAGCCTACCGAGCCAGGGGGGCACGGTCGGAGACCGGCCCCAGCGCGCCGCATCGGGCGCTGAAGCGCTTACTACAAACCGATAGAGGCCGCGCCAGCGCAGATATTTGGTTATCGGGCCGCGCGAGGGTATAATCGGGGATGCATCGCCGACGGCATGCCCCGAGGAGTACGGTTTGTCCGAACTGAACCAGATCATCGAAGAGATCCGGGCCGAATTTACGGCCAAGAACCAGGCGCGCGACGCGACGCTGAACCGCAGCCGCGAGCTCATCCGCTATTGCGCGCTGAGCATCCGCGCGATCCACCGCCACGAGTGGGACGAGGCCGAGCAACTGCTCGCGACGGCGCGCGACGCGGCCGCCGTCATGTCCGCCGACCTGGCGCACTACCATGACCTGTACGAGGCCGGCTACACCCAGGACGCGCTGAAGGAAGTGGTCGAGGCCCATCTGCTCTACGCCTTCGTGCGCGGCGGCGAGATCCCGTCGCCCGTAGAGCTGCACGCGCCGGCCCCGGCCTATCTCAACGGCCTGGCGGAGGCCGCCAACGAGCTGCGCCGCTTCGTGCTCGACCTGATACGGCTGGGCCGCTGCGCCGAGGCCGAGCCTTTTCTCGGCACGATGGACGATGTCTACAGCCACCTGGTCACGATGGACTTTCCCGACGCGCTGACCGGCGGGCTGCGCCGCTCGACCGATGTGCTGCGCGGCGTGCTGGAACGCACTCGCGGAGACCTGACCGTGGCCGTCCGCCAGGAGGAGCTCGAGGCTGCATTGCAGGCCTTCGAGCGCAGCAACCTGAAGTGATTGCACGATTGCGCATATTGCTCCTGAAACGCCCCGCCCTCTCGCGCGCCTCGCGGCGCACCTCGCTGGTGCTGGCGCTGGCCGTGACGATCATGATCCTGCTGGCCGGCACGGTGTGGGCCGCGTGGGGCGGCCTGGCGACGCCGCTGCGTCGCGGCCCGTTGGCCTTCCGCGGCGATGTGGAGGCCACCGCGACCCCGACCCGTACCCCGCGGCCGCTGACCGCGACGCCGGCGCTTGCGGCGGTGGATCTGACGATCATCTTTCCCACCGCGACGCCCCTGCCCACGGCCGCGCCGACCGCGACCCCGCAGCCGGATGATGCGGACGCGCTGCCGGGCTGGCTGGCCGGGGTCGTGACGAGCTACGGCATGGATCCTGCCCGGCGCTTCGTCGTGGTAGATCTGGCGAGCCAGCAGATGTTCGTCTGGGACCCCGACCGACCGCTGCGCGTCATGCCCGTCAGCACGGGCGACGAATCGCGCGGCTACCGCACGCTGGCCTGGTATGGGCTGGTGGGCGAGTACTGGGGCACCTTCAGCGCCTTCGGCGTCTATGCGGACGAGGGCTGGTATCTGTTCGAGGACGCGGGCACCATCCTGATCCACGGCGCGCCGTACAAGCTGGTCGATGGCCAGAAGGTCTACGAGGAGATGGCCGCGCTGGGCGCTTATCCCGCCTCCCGCGGCTGCATCCGGCTCGCGCCGGAGGATGCGCGCTGGTTCACCGAGTGGCAGCCGCAGGGCGTCCCCATCGTCATCCTGCCGAAGGACGCCGGGGCCGAAGGCTGAACATGGATCGCCGGGCCTTCCTGAAGCTCCTGGCCGGCGCGGGCGCGGCTGCATTGGCCGCGAGCTGCGGCGCGCGCACGCCGCCGGCCACGCCCACGCCGACGCGCACCCCGCGCATCGCGCTGGCGTCCGCGCAGCCGACCGCCACGGCCACGTTCACGCCGACCGCGACCGCCACGGCAACCTCGACCCTGTCGCCCTCGCCGACGCTGCCGCCCACCGATACGCCGACGCCCACCAACACGCCGACGCCGACGGCCAGCCCGTTTCCGCCCGGCCCGCCGACCAAGCTGGGCCTGTTCGTGACGCGCAACGATCCGCGCATCTTCGACCTGCTGCGCACGGGCAACATCGCGCTGGTCAAGACGATGGAGTACGACCCGAACTTCGCGCTCGAGATCAAGGAGAACGGGCCGGACACCCTCCTCGTGGGGCGCATCGACCTGCCGCAGATCGACCTGGGCTCGCTGGCCGACCCGCGGGCCGCGGCGCAGGCCTTTGCCGATCGGCTCCTGCCGATCGCGACCGAGCCCCGGCGCATGGCGACCTTCACCGCGTGGGAGTCGTACAACGAGCCGACCCCCTCGGAGCCGGATCAGATGGCGCGCCTGGCGGAGTTCGAGGCGCACCGCACGCGGCTGCTGGCCGCGGCCGGCGTGCGCTCGGTCATCGGAAACTTCGGCGCCGGCATGCCGCCCCTGGAATGGTGGCCGCAGTTCCGCCCCGCGATCGAGGCCGCGCGCGAGCACGGCGGCTATCTCGGCCTGCACGAGTACTCCGCGCCGACCATGCAGTTCGGCACGCCGCAGGACCCGCTCGGCTGGGGCCAGGATCCCGCGCAGGAGGGGTGGCTGACGCTGCGCTACCGCAAGGTCTACCGCGGCTATCTGGAGCCGAACGGCCTGACGCTGCCCCTGCTGTTGACCGAGGTCGGCATCGACGGGCTGGTCACCGACCGGCCCGGCCCGCCCGGCAGGGGCTGGGTCGATTTCGGCGACTACTGGGACGGGCTGGGCATGGGGACGGACACGCCGGGCAACTATATCGAGCAGCTTGCCTGGTACGATGCGCAGCTTCAGCAGGACGATTACGTGAAGGGCGCCGCGATCTTTGCCGCGGCGGCATCCCCCGGCTGGGAATCATACGAAATCCTGGGTGATACCTTCGAGATCCTCAAGCAGTATTTGAGCGTGCACCCGCCGAGATAAGGGCAGGCCCATGGCATCGCGCAACACATCTTCCAACCGCTTTCTCCGGCCGATCTTTCTCTTCGCCGGCCTGGTCGGACTGGCCTTCCGGCGGCTGCTCTATCGGCCCGGGCTGAGCCTGCTTGCGCTGGCCTCGCTGGCGCTGGCGATCGGCCTGGTGAGCAGCGCCGGCTTCTTTGCCCAGGCGGTGGATCGTTCGGTGCTCTCGCAGGAGCTGGTGCGCTTCGTCGCGCAGACCGGCCGGCCGCCCTTCCTGATGCGCGTCTACTTCCTGCCCTCGTCCGAGGTGCCGCTGTCGCTCGAGACGACCGAGGCGCTGGCCCCGCGCGTCGCCGCGACGCTGGAGCGGGAGATCGGGCTGCCGCCCGTGTCCGTCGGCGTCGAGGTCGAGAGCGGCGCGATGATGCTGCACCCCGCGGTGGAGGAGGCGGGCGCGCGCAACAACATGGGCAGCGTCAGCCTGGTGTATTTCGAGAACGTGGTGGATCACATCACGATCCAGGGCGAGCCGTTCGCCGGCGAGCGGTCGGGTGATGTCCTGGATGTCTGGCTGCCCGACCATTATGCGGCGAAGGCCGGCGCCAACGTCGGCGACCGTTATGCGGTCAGCCATTTTCCCGACCCCACCCGCATTCCCATCCGGGTCGCGGGCATCTGGACGCCGAACGACCCGCGCGAGCCCTTCTGGTTCACCGATCCCGAGCTGTCGTTGAGCGACGGGCTGCTGGTGCGTCGGCAGGACTTCATCGAGCGCATCCAGCCGCGCATCGCCTCCAGCACGCGCTTCGCCTCCTGGCATGTGCGGCTGGACGAGACGCGCGTCCAGCCGGGCCATGCGCGCCAGTATCTGGAGGGGCTGACGACGAGCCGCATCGCCCTCGGCCGGATCTTGCCCGGCATCCGCATCGACGTCTCGCCCATCAAGCCGCTGGAGCAGTTCGTCAACCGCAGCAGCACGCTGACGATCCTGCTGCTCGGCTTCAACATCCCCGCGCTGGCGTTTCTGCTCTATTTCCTGTTCCTGACCTCCTCGATCATCGCCCGCTGGCAGCGCCGCGAGACCGCCATCCTGGTGAGCCGCGGCATGAACGTGCCGAGCGTGCTCAGCATCACGCTGGTCGAGCAGTTGCTCCTCTTCATCGTGGGCGTGCCGCTGGGGCTGGCTGCGGGGCTGCTGATCGCCCGGTTCATGGGCAACGCGTCGAGCTTCCTGACCTTCATCCCGCGCGACCCGCTGCCGGTCTCGCTGGAGGGCCTGAACGTGACGCTGTTGTTGGCGACGATGGGCGTCGTGCTGTTGACGCGGCTGGCCGCGGCCTCCGGCGCGGCGCGGCAGAGCAACGTCGAGGAGGAGCGCGAGCAGGCGCGGCCGATGAAGACGCCGTTCTGGTATCGCTACTATCTCGACCTGCTGCTGATCCTGCCCGCGGCCTACGGCTATCGGCTGCTCTCGCAGCAGGGCTCGCTCGCCATGCTCGTCAAGGATCGGCCCAGCGACCTGTACCAGGACCCGCTGCTGATCCTGCTGCCGGCGCTGTTTACGCTGGTGGCCGCGTTGCTGGCGATGCGGCTGTTCCCGCTGATCCTGCGCCTGATGGATCGGCTGGCGAGCATCGTGCCCTGGGTGACGCCGCATCTGGCGTTGCAACAGCTCGGCCGCCAGAGCCAGACGTACATCAACCCGCTGCTGCTCATCATCATCTGTCTTGCGCTGGGCGTCTACACCTACTCGCTGGCGGGCAGCCTGGACAAGTGGCTGGAAGACCGCATGTATTATCAGGTGGGCGCGGATGTCGCGTTCCAGCCCATGCTGATCTCGGAGGGCAGCTCCGGCTCGTCGCAGGAGCCGGTCTTCCTGCCGCTGGAGGAGTATCTCAAGCTGCCGGGGGTGCAGGCGGCCGCGCAGGTGGGCAACTTCCCGGCGCGCGTCTCGCTCACGGGCGGCCGCCAGATGCGCGGGCGGTTCCTGGGGGTGGACCGCCTGACCTTCCCCAAGGTGGCGTGGTTCCGCCGCGACTTCGCCGCGGAGCCGATGGGCGGGCTGATGAACCTGCTGGCCCAGCAGCAGGACGCCATCCTCGTGCCGGATGTCGTGCTCGAGGCCGGCAACTTGCAGGTCGGCGACCAGCTGCGGATCACGATCTCGCTGGAATCGACCGTGAGCATGGAGGCGGTGTTCACCATCGTCGGCTCATACACCTATTTCCCGACGGTGTACGAGGAGTATCCGACCGCGATCGGCAACCTGGAATATCTGTCCTACACCTACGGGATGCCCGTGCCGGAGAGCATCTGGCTGAAGATGAAGCCGGGCGGCGACGGCGCGGAGGTGTTGCGCATCCTGCGCGACGGCATGGGCATCGAGCCGGTCGGCGGCCGCGATACGGTCGGGCTGATCGCCGCGGAGCGGGCCAAGACCGAGCGGGTCGGCGTGTTTGGCACGCTGTCCATCGGGTTCATTGCCTCGGCGGTGATGGCCTTCGCCGGGCTGTTGATCAACACCTATGCGTCGCTGAACGACCGGCTGTATCGGTTCATGATCCTCTACGCCATCGGCCTGCAACGCCGCCAGATTCTCGGCCAGGTGCTGATGGAGTATCTGTTCCTGACCGCCTATGGCGCGGCCGCGGGCGCGCTGATCGGCAGCCAGGTCTCGCGGTTCTTTGCGCCCTTCTTCCGCATCACGGGCGCACGCGAGATCGTCCGGCCGCCGCTGATCCCCATCATCGCGCGCGACCAGATCACCGATATGGCGGTGGCCTTTGCGCTCATCATGATCTTGCTGGAGCTGGGGATCATCGGCTCCGCGCTCTACCGGCGCTTCTTCCGCCAGGCGCTCGGCCTGCGCGGGGGGCAGGGCTGAACCGAATCGGGGAAGGAAGATTGAAGAAGGAAGAACGGGTTGAAGATTCTTGAATCTTCCTTCTTTCTTCTTCAATCTTCAATCTTCAATTGTCCCGCGGCCAGAAACCGGCGGCGGGCGGCACCTCCACCGGGATGCCGCCGTTGCGCAGCGAATGCGCGGCGCACACGCCCGCGGCCACGCTCATCCGCCCGGCCAGCGGCGGCGCCAGCGGCTCCTTTCCGTCCAACACCATCTCCACGAAATCGCGACAGATGACCGGGTCCGCGCCGCCGTGCCCGCCCTCCGCGGGCTTGATGTCATAGGTGCGGTCGGCCAGATCGCGCCAGGTGCGCGATTTGCGCGTCTTGAGCCACACCTTCATCTCCGGCTCGGAGTTCTCGATGCGCCCCTGCGTGCCGATGAAGGTGTAGTTGCGGTGATAGTCGGGGGTGAAGTGGCATTGCAGGTACGACGCCTTGATGCCGCCCTCCAGCTCCATGATCATCACCTGGTTGTCCTCCACGTCCACCTCCTGCCGGAAGGCGCACTGCACCCGGCGGCTATGGGAGACCTCGGTGCAGGTGTCGCGGTCGGGGCAGTCGGTGCAGGTCAGGTCGTTGGGCCGGTCGCCGCCGAAGAAATCCAGGCCGCCGAACGCGGCGGTGCGCGTGGTGTAGGCCCCCGTGATCCAGTGGATCATGTCGATGTCGTGCGAGCCCTTCTGGAGCAGCAGCGACGTGCCGTTGGCGCGCGTCGCGTGCCAGTCGTGAAAGTAGAAGTCGCTGCCGAAGCCGACGAAATGGCGCACCCAGACGGCCTTGATCTCCCCGATCGCGCCCGACTCCACGATCTCCTTCATCACGCGGAAGATGTTCATGTAGCGCATGTTGAAGCCGACCATCAGCCGGCGGCCCGATGCGCGCCAGGCGCGCAGGATGTGGTCGCAGCCCCCGATGGTGATGGCGAGCGGCTTCTCGCAGAAGACGTGCTTGCCCGCCTCCAGCGCGGCCACCGCGTGCTCCTCGTGGCAGTAATCGGGCGAGGTCACCGCGATCGCGTCGATATCGGGCCGCGCCAGCAGCTCGCGATAGTCGCTGGTCACGAACGGCTGGCCGCCGTGTTCCGTGCGGAACTGTTCCAGCGCCTCCGCGCTGATGTCCGCGCCCCCCGCGATGACCGAGCGGCCCGCGGGCTGGTGCCAGTGGCGCCACAGGCCCCCGCGGCCGTCGACGCCGATCATGCCGATACGAAGCTGGGTTTGCATTACCGTTTCCTCCTCATGCGCTCGATGCTGTTGCCCAGGCGGCTGCGCAGGCCGCGCGATGTGGCTTCCGGGATCAGCGATGCCGGCTCCGCCGCGCTCTCCGCCGCGGCCTCCTTCTGTTCGACCGGCATGATCAGCACGCCCGCGTCCGTCACCTCCAGCCGCGCGCGGCCCTTGATGTTGAAGCGTTGCAGATATTCCTTCGGCACCTGTAGCCGGCCCGCCGAGTCCAGCACCACCAGCTCCTCGAACACCGGCGGGGGCGGCTCCGCATCGTGGGCCGCGACCGGCCCGTACAGATCCTCCGCCGTCGGCTCCTGGCGCATGGTCTCGCTGGAGAGCCGGCCGTCGCGGATGGCGACCACCCGATCCACGTGGCGCGCGATGGTCGGGTCGTGGCTGACGATCAGCGTCGTCAGGCCGTAGGTGGTGTTGAGGTCGCGGAAGGTCTGATAGATGGTGAGCGCGGTCGCGGAGTCCACCTCGCCGGTCGGCTCATCGGCCAGGAGCAGGATGGGGTTGTGGACCAGCGCGACCGCGATGGCGACGCGCTGCTGCTCGCCGCCCGAGAGCTGCATCACGCGGTGGTGCATCCGCTCGGCCAGCCCCACCGCGGCCAGCAGCTCGCGGGCGCGCTTGCGCTTCGTGCGCGGCGACTCGCCCACCAGCGTCAGCGGCATCTCCACGTTCTCCTGCGCGTTGAGGAAGGGGATCAGGTTGCGCGCCGACTGCTGCCAGACGAAGCCGACCTGCGTGCGCCGATAGTTGAGCAGCGCGCTGTTGGAGAACTTGAGCAGGTTCTGGTTGTTCACCCAGACGCGGCCGGCCGAGGGGCGATCCAGCCCGCCCAGGATGTTCATCAGGGTGGACTTGCCGCTGCCGCTCGCGCCGACGACGCCGAGCAGCTCGCCTCGCGGCACGATCAAATCCAACCCTTGCAGCGCGACGACCTCGAGGTTGGCGACCTTGTAGATTTTCATCAAGTTGTCGCAGATAATGATGGGTTCTTCAGCCAAGGGATATCATCCGCCGTGAGTTGGACCCGCCAGGGGCGG
>MWBF01000111.1 GCA_002068935.1 Chloroflexi bacterium ADurb.Bin325 | reverse complement strand
GCCGCGACCTCGCCCCCTCCGACTCCCCCTCTCCTGACATGCAGGCGCGTACGCCGGGGGAGGAGGACGCGGGGTGAGGCCCGCCATGCCGCGCTATCTGTTCGTCACGCCCTATTACGAGCCGTTCACCAGCGGGACCGTCGCGTTCGTCGCCGCGATGGCGCGACGGCTCGCCGCGGACGGCTGCGCCGTGACCGTGCTGACGACGGACGCGCGGCGCGCGGCCGACTTCTGGTTGCCTTCTCGGGACGCCCCCCTGCCGCAGCGCGAGGCGCGCGGGGGCGTCGTCGTCGAGCGGCTGGCCCTGCGCCATCCGTGGCCCGCGCCCTATGCGTTCGGCGTCCTGCGCCGCGCCGGGCACTGGCTGGCGCGACGCAGGCTCCCCGCGGCCGTGCAGCGGCGGGCGCTGCGCCGGTTGAGCCGTTGGATGCCGCTGCTGGCGGGGCTGACGGCCGCGCTGGCGCGGCTGACGCCCGCGGCCGACCTGGTGCATATCGAGGACGCCAGTTGGGACGGCCTGCTCTGCGCCGCGACGGACGCCGCGACGCAGCACGGCCGCCCCCTGGTCGTGCGCCCCCTCATGCACCTGGGGGACGCCTCCGTGCAGATCCACTTCCAGATGGCGCACCAGGTGGACGCGTACCGCCGCGCGGGCGCGGTCCTGGCGCTGTCGGCCCGCGAGGCCGCGGCGTATGAGCGGCTCGGCGTTGCCGCGCAGCGCATCCATTGCATCCCGATGGGGGTGGACGCGCCGCCGGACGAGCTGCTCGACCCGGCGCTCGGCGCGGCCTTCCGGCGCGAGCGGGGCATCGCGCGGCCCCTGGCCGCGTTTCTGGGCGCGCAGACGTATGACAAGGGCGCGTTCGCACTGGCGCTGGCGGTCGCCGCGCTGAACTGGGCCGGCGAGGCGGTGGACGTGGCCTTTGCCGGGCCGGGCAGCGACGATCTGCGCGCGTTCCTCGCCCGCCAGCCGGGGGCCGTGCGCGCCGCGCTCGACGGCCACGTGCACCTGCTCGGCGTCGTCGATGAGCGGACCAAGCACGCGCTCCTGTCCGCGTGCGACCTGCTGGCGCTGCCCAGCCAGGTGGACACCTTCGGTATCGTCCTGCTCGAGGCGTGGCTCCACGGCAAGCCGGTCATCGGCGCGGACGCGGGCGGCATCCCGGAGCTGGTGCGCGAGGGGGAGACCGGGCTGCTCGTGCCGTTCAGCGATGCGGACGGCCTGGCCCGCGCCATCCGGCGGCTCGTCACGGATCGCGCGCTGGCCGAGCGGCTGGGCGCCGCGGGCCGCGCCCGCACCTTGCAGGAATACACCTGGGAGCAGACCTACGACGCGCTGCTGCGCGCCTATCGATCCATCTGAAATCGACCGTTGCCTATGCGTATCGCCTTCACCGTTCACAAATTCCCGCCGGAGAGCCTGGGCGGAACCGAGATCTACACCTGGAGCGCGGCGCGCGCGCTTGCCGCCCAGGGCCACGAGGTCAGCGTCTTCTACCCGCTGGCGGAGGTCGCTGCGGCGGAGCGGCGCGTGCGGCGCGACGGCGTGCAGCTCTGGCGCGCGCCGCTGCCCGCGGGCCGGCCGCGCGAGAACCCGGCCGCGCAGTACTGGCACACCTTCCGCGACGCCGCCATCGAGGCCGATTTCGCCGCGTTCCTGGCGGAGGCGCGGCCCGACGTGATCCACTACCAGCATGTGCAGGGCGTCTCCGCGCGGCTGATCGCCCTCGGCCAGGGCCGGCCGCGCATCGTCACGCTGCACGACTACTGGTACTTCTGCGCCAACAGCCAGCTCATCCGCCCGGATCGACGGGTGTGCGACGGGCCGCGCTTCGGCTGGAACTGCGTGGACTGCGCGACCGCGCGCGCGGATCTGGCCCCGCTGCGCATCGCGCGGCCCCTCCTCGCGCTGCCCTTTGCCTACCGCAACGTCTATCTGCGGCGGCTGGCCGCGCAGGTAGATCTGTTTCTCGCGCCGAGCGAGTTTCTGCGCGGCCAGTACATCCGCCAGGGCTTCCCCGCCGACCGCATCCGCGTGCTCGAAAACGGGATCGACCGGGCCCGGCTCGATGCGCCCCCTGCCGCGCCCCTGCCGGAGCCGCCCGCGCGGCCCCACTTCGGCTTTCTCGGCTCGCTGGCCTGGCAGAAGGGCGTGCATGTGCTGATCGAGGCGTTCAACCAGCTCCCGCCCGCCGTCGCGCTCACCATCTACGGCAGCGACCGGACCTTCCCGGAGTATGCGGCCGAGCTCAAGGCGCTGGCGCGGCATCCCCACATCCGTTTTGCGGGCGCGCTCGATTACCGGAGCGTCGGCGCGGCGCTGCGCCAGCTCGACGCGCTGGTCGTGCCGTCGGTCTGGTATGAGAATTCGCCGCTCGTCATCCAGGAGGCGTATGCGGCGGGCGCGCCGGTCATCGCGAGCCGGCTGGGGGCGCTGACGGAGAAGGTGCAGGAGGGCGTCACCGGCTATCTGTTCGAGCCGGGCGACAGCGCGGATCTGGCCCGCGTGCTCAAGCGGCTGAGCGCGGAGCCGGAGCGACTGGCCGTGCTGCGGCCCAACCTGCGCCCCGGCCCCGACATGGTCGAGCATGCCGCCGCGCTCGCCGCCCTGTATGCGGAGCTGATCGTGTCGCCCGGCCCGCCTCCTGAAACGCTTGCCTCACCCCCCAGCCCCCTCTCCTGACGGGCGAGCCTTCGGCTCGCACGTCAGGAGAGGGGGTGAGTTCGGACGCTCAATAGTCTTCGGATGGGTTCAATATACGAACGGTATCAGCTTGCGCACCTGCCGACGGTACGCGCCGTACCCCGCGTAGGATTCCGCCAGCCAGCGCTCTTCGCGGCGCGACTTGAGGTCGAAGAAGAGGAATAGCACGACATCGAGCAGGACGCCCAGCAGGTTCGACCGGAGGAGCGCCCAGCCGAGCGTGCCGAGGATCAGCCCCGCGTAGATGGGGTGGCGCACGAAGCGGTACGGCCCGGCCGTGACGAGGCTGCCGCCGTCGATGGGCCTGGGGAAGGGCGTCAGGTTGCGGCCCAGGGCGATCATCCCCCAGGTGCCCAGCACCCCGCCCGCGGCGAGGAATATCAGCCCCAGCCCGCGCGCCCAGGTCGGGAGGAGCACAGGCGGGATGCGCGGCGTCAGGAGGATGACGGCAAACAAGACCATCTGTAGCACGAACCAGCCTTCCCCGCGCTTGCCCATATGCCCCCTGATGAAAGTGTGTCTTCGCGGCGTCCTTCGACTCGCCTTGCGCCGCTGGCAGAGGTGAGCCGTTCACCCGCTCAGGATGCGCCTCCAGTCCTTACCGCCGCTGCATCCGGTGCTTGGCGGAGCCGTAGCAGCCCAGCCGCCAGTGCCGGCCCGATTGCGTCAGCAGCCGGTCGGCGCTCGGCGGCCCCCAGGTGCCCTGCTCGTAGAACTCCAGCGGCGGCGCGGTTTGCGCCTGCCAGCCGCCGGGCAGCGCCGCGGCGTCGCGATCCCAGCCCTGCTGGATGGGGTCGATGATCTGCCAGCTCAGCTCGATCTCGTCGGCCCGCGCAAAGAGCGCCGCGTCCCCGGTGGTCGCGTCGAGCAGCAGGCGCTCGTAGGCCTCGGGCAGCGCGGCCTCGCCGAACTCCTCGCCGAAGTGGAACTCCATCTCAACCGAGTGCGTCCGCATGCCCGCGCCCGGCACCTTCGCCTCGAAACGCAGATGCACGCCCTCGTCCGGCTGGATGCACAGGCTGAGGAAGTTGGCATGGGGCGTGCTGCCCTCGGCCGCGCTGTTGGCCTCGCGGCTGACCGCATACGTCGGCCCCTGCGTCCAGGTGGGGAACAGCTTGTGCGGCACATCCTTGAACTGGACGGTCACCTCTGTCGCTTTGGCGGGCAGCAGCTTGCCCGACCGCAGGTAGAACGGCACGCCCTGCCAGCGCCAGTTGTCCACGTACATCCGCACCGCGGCGAACGTCGCGGTCGTCGAGCCGTGGGCCACGCCCTCCGCGTCGCGGTACGTCCGATACTGCCCGCGCACCGTGTTCGCAGGAACGTCCTCCAGTTGGAGCCGGCGCACGGTCTGGAGCACCTTGACCTTCTCGTCGCGCAGGAGCTCGGCGTTGAAGGCCGCGGGCGGCTCCATGGCCGTCAGGGTCAACAGTTGCAGCAGGTGGTTCTGGAAGACATCGCGCAGCACGCCGGACTGGTCGTAGTAGCCCGCCCGGCCCTCCACGCCGACCGTCTCCGCCGCGGTGATCTGCACGTGATCCACGTAGTTGCGGTTCCACAGCGGCTCGAAGATGGCGTTGGCAAAGCGGAACGCCAGGATGTTCTGGACGGTCTCCTTGCCGAGATAGTGGTCGATGCGGTAGACCTGCTCCTCCGCAAAGACCTCGTGGACGCTGCGGTTGAGCGCCTGTGCGCTCGGCAGGTCGTGGCCGAACGGCTTCTCGATGATGACGCGGGCAAACCCGCTCTCGCTCCGGTTCAAGCCCGCCGCGCCCAACTGTGCGATGATGGTGGCGTATAGCTGCGGCGGGGTGGCCAGATAGAACAGGTGGTTGCCGCATGTCTGACAGCTGCTGTCCAGCTCCTGCAAACATTGCGCCAGGCTGTGATAGGTCTCCGGCTTATCGTACTCGCCCTGGCAGTAGCGCAGGTGTCTGGCAAAGGCCGCCCAGACCTCGTCATTCTCTGCGGCCACGCGCGCGTGCTTTCGCACCCCGTCGCGCAGGTGCGCGCGGAAGCCCTCGTCGGGGTCGGCCCCATCCGCGCCGAACTTGCTCCGCGCGACGCCGACCACGGCGAACTGCTCGTCAAGGCGGTGTTCGGCGAAGAGCGTGTAGAGCGCGGGGATCAACTTGCGCTCGGTCAGGTCGCCGCTAGCGCCGAAGATGATGATGGACACCGGCGCGGACTGGCCGACCGGCGCAGGCAGGGCCACAGGTTGGTTCATAGCTTCACCTCAACAGGCTGACCACGGCAAAGGCCAGGGCGACGGCAAACGCGACCACCGCGACCCAGGCGACGCGCCGGATTTCGCCCCGGCGCGCCACCCAGATGCCCGCAAAGAGGCCGATCGCCGACACCGCCAGCATCAAGACGGCATTATCGAACAGCACCAGGAGCAGCAGCGCCAGCGCCGCCGCCAGGGCATACTTGTCGGAAAGGGTCAGAGATTGCATCGCTCGGGCCGTTTCTTCAGCGCGACATCTCGCCCGTCTGCACCTGCGCCTCCCGCGCCAGCCGGATGAGCTGCGCGGGGACGGTCGTCCGGTTCTCCTCGGAGACGTGGAGCACGATCACATCGGTGCGGCCCAGACGCTCGGCCAGCTCGGCCACGAGGCCCTCGCGCACGATGACGATGGCATTGGGCACCCGCACCGGGTCGCTCAGCGGCTCCAGCGCAAACGCAAAGCCGTCGCCCAGATGTAGCTCCAGCGGGCCGATCTCATCGATGACCAGCCAGTCCACATCGGCCAGCAGCGCGGCGGCCATGACCCCGCGCGCCCACTCGATCGCGTCCGGGCTCATGCGATAGACGCCCACCGTGGGAGTTTCGCCGGCCTGGACGATCTTGGCAAAGGTCTGATGCACGCCGGTGGATAGATCCAGCAGCTCGACGCCGGTCTTGTTGCCCGTGCCGTTCAAGAGGGGCGGCGCAACAAAGCCCGCCAGCCTGGCCCCGGTCGAGCGCAGGCCCGGCAGGGCCTTCCAGCAGGCGGTCGTCTTGCCCACGCCCTGCCGTCCTGTCAACAGTATGAACATCCCTTATCTGAATTCCCCTATCTTTGGCCACTATGTTGTGGCCGGTCTCCGACCGTGCCACAGCACAGCGGTCAAAATGCGCTGGCCGGTCTCCGACCGCGCCATCGCTCCTCCTGCTGCCCGACGATTGTCAGGCCGCGTCCCACTCGCACAGCGACTCGACATAGGCCGCCGAGCCGTCGCGCAGCCAGCCGTCGAGCTGCGCCTGATCCTTGAGGTTCTGCCCGCGGCGGCGCGGCACAGCGATGAAACGACACTCCAGATCGGGCAGCGCGGTCATGTCGCCCCACAGCTTCTCGAACTGGGCCACCGGGAAGATGTCCTCCTGGCCGTGGCCCCAGCGCTTCTTGACGTCCTTGAGCGTCACATAGGTCGGCATGCGGGCCGCGATGGCGCGCACCGCCTGGGCCACCTTCTCCGCATCGTCCAGATCCGCACGCGTCAGGCCGAACACGGCCAGCAGCCGGTCGATGTGCAGCCAGCTCGTGTTGGAGTTGTAGTACGAGAGGTCGAACTCGTCCTCTTCGTGCGGCAGCGCCAGCCCTTCGAGCAGCCGCAGCCGTCCGTCCACGCGCGCCAGCCCGCCCCCGCGATCCTCCAGACAGCGCGTGATGACCTCCGCGGTAAAGGTCGCGCCCTGCTCGATGACCCAACCCAGGACGCCCGGGTCCACGTCCGCGCCGAGCGCATCGACGTTGTGGACCATGAGGTATTGTAAGTGCGAGTTGGCCGCCAATAAGCGGGCGAGCACCCCATTCTTGAGCATATTCGGCACTTCGTACCAGTGGCCGACCGGGTGCAGGCACTGGTCCGGCAGGTTGTCGGTGTAATCGCCGCCCTCGCCCGCCTGCTGCGCCCAGGCGATCAGCGCCGCGTGCAGGCTGTCGCGCACTTTCTGCGCCTGTTCGTCCAGCAGTTGCTGGGGCATCTCCTCCCAGGCGAAGCGCAGGTCGCGCGCCATCGGGATCATGCGCAGCCCGATGTTGCGTCCCGGCGACAGGTGCAGCGGCCCGGCGTAGCCGTAGCGGTTCTCGGCGGCCAGATAGCTCTCGATGGCCGCGTGGGTGAGATAGCTGGTCGTGATCACGTGGGGCAGCGGCGTCCCGACGCCGGGCAGCCGCGCGATGCGGCGGCTCTTCGCCAGGTGCACCTCGATGAAGCTGCGGTGCTTGCCGCCCAGCTTGCAGAACGGGTGCAGCGCCTTGACCACGCCCGCGCCCTGCGTCCACCGGCTGCCGACGCCGCCGGCCAGCGTCACCACCGCGACCGCGCCGGCGCGCAGCGCGGCCAGCCCCCGCTCCCGGTAGGCCGCGAGCGATGTCGCGCCCGCGCTGGCGTCGAACACGTCGCCCGGCTGTACGTCGCGGATGTCGCTGTTGGCGGGCAGCCGGTTCTGCGCCAGGCCGATGCGCCCGGCCTTGAGATCCGCGCGAATCTGCTCGTGCTGCACGCGGTCGAAGCCGTGCTCGGCCAGCAGCGCGTCGAGCGCCGCGGCCCCCCGGTCGCCGGCCTGCCCCTGCGCGACGCCGCTCGGCAGGAGCCGGTCGAAGAGGGCCTGCACCATGCCGGATAGCTCCGGCCGGGTGCGCGACGCCTCCGCAAAGAGGGCCAGCTCCGCGCGCCGCGCGGGCGGCAACTGCCGCCGATCCAGCCGCACCAGCTCCGGCACGACCAGCGCATAATAGCCCGCGGGCAGCAGGGCCGGCTCGACCAGCCGCGCCCACGTGCCGCGCTCGTTGATGGCAAAGTCGTAGACGACCGGCTCCATCGCAAAGGGCAGGGCGGCCTCCACCTCGCGCTTCCCCGCGGACATCAGCTCCTGCATCCGCGCCTGGGCCTGCCGCTTGACCTGCGGGTCGAAGATGAAGCCCATGCCGCCGCCCGACATGCCGCCCAACATCCAGAAGCCCCAGAACTGCGGGCCGAACTCCGCGCGCACGCGGCCGATGAGCCGCTCCGTGTACAGGTTGCTCGCCCAGGGGATGATGGTCTGGATCGGGCCGAAGAAGTTGCGCGTGGTGACCGCGCCGATGCGCTGCACATCGCCGGCCCGCAGCGCGGCCACGACCTCGTCCAGCACGTCGCACGCCTCCTGCCGCCCCTGCCACTCCGCCTCCGAGCGCAGCAGATATTTCTCGGTCACCATCTCGAGGATCGGGCCGACGTTCTGCGCCATGCCGCCGTGGACCAGGACCAGGCTGTCTTGGAGCGCCTGTCGCGTCGCCGGCCCGACCTCGTCCGGCCCGAAGATGCGGTGGCCGGGGAGCAGCCGGCCCCGGCTGACGCCGTATTCGGGGTCGTCCGGCCCGGCCAACTGGCCGGTGATGAGCTTGACGCCCGGCCACACGCCGCCGGAATCCTGCCAGCCGCCGCCCGACCCGGCCAGCCATTCGCCCAGGATGGCGCGCGCGGCCACCAGGCGGCGCTCCGGCTCGGCCAGCGCGCCGGTCAGCGCGTGGGCCTGGCCGGTCGCGCGCATGCAGCAGGCGATCAGGCTGGCCAGCAGGCTGGTGGAGACCGCCAGCCGCGACCCCTTCGGGATGCCGTTGACGTTGCTGACCAGCTCGATGCCGCGGCCCGGCCCCACGAGCTGCGCCAGCAGGCCGGTCAGCTCCTGCTCGGAGCCTTCCATGCCCGGCGGGATCAGCCCCGCGGCGATCAGCGCGGCCTTGAGCAGCCCCAGATAGTCGCGCGCAAAGTCGAAGACCTCGGCGAGGCTGGTGATCTCGGCCCGTGCAGCCAGATCCACGCTCGCCAGCCGCAGCACCGGCTCGTCGATGACACGGAAGTAGGCTTCGACCGGCGGCCGCGGGGCCGCGTCGCGGCCGCGCACCCCCAGGTCGATGGACACGTTGAGGACGCGCGCGCCCTCGGGGAAGTCCATGCCCAGGAAGAAGATGTCGCTCCACGCGCTGTGCGACAGATCCATGCGGACGGGCGTGGCCTCCATCAGCAGCGGATAGGGCGCGTCGTTCGATGGCCGCGCCAGCAGCTCGGGCCGCACGCGCAGCGGCTGATCCGCGGGGTGGCCGAGCCGGAACATCCACTGGTTGCCGCGCACCGAGCGCACGCTGCGACGCACCTGGTCGGCGAGCGTCTGGAAGCCCAGCCGATGATACGCCTCCGCCAGCGCGCTGGACACCGACTCGTTCGGCCCCTGGCTGGCCTGCGCCCTGAGAAAGACGTCGATGGCCTCCTCGAACCGGCGGCGCAGCAGATAGGTGTAGCCGTCGAATGGGATGAAGCCGCGCGCGGCCACGCCGGGCTTTGCGGGGAGGTGGAAGCGGTGGATCGCGTACAGGAAGAAGAGCGCGCGCACCCGCTCGTACAGGTTGCGGCTGGCGCGGCGGAACGCGTCCAGCTCCGCGCACTCGGCCAGCAGCTCATCGCGCGTCGCGGCGCGCGCAAACGCATCCACCGAGCGGTTGCGCAGAGCGTCATCGCTTGACGTAATGATTGAAACCAGTCGTCCGGCCACGTGCCCTCACTGATGCCCGTCGAAAACCGGGCTGCCGCCGCGCCTCAGGCGGCGGCCTCGCGCTGCGCCAGCAGCTCCAGCAGCAGCGCCAGGACCCGCTCGCGATCCCGGCCGGCCAGCGCCAGCGCCAGTTGCGCGGTCAGCAGCCCGTACTGGACGCCCACGTCGTACCGATTCCAGGGCCGTTCCAGCGCGAGATGGCGCTCCTGCGCGGCCAGCTCGGCCAGCGCCTGCGAGAGCGTGACGTGTTCCTGGCCCGCGCGGATGGCGCGGCCGAGGAGCTCCATCACGCTGGCGGTCAGCACATGGAGGCCGAAGAAGCACAGGTAATGTCCCGCGCGCAGCCCCGGCACGAGCAGATGTTGCTCCGCCTCGGTCGGCGTCGGCTTCTCCAGGACGTTCTCGATGACGTACAGATCCTGGCGGCCCGGCACGCGGCGTCCGCCGACCGCGCCGAAATAGGGCAGCAGGGTCTCGCGCGATGCCTGCACCGCGGAGATGGCGCACGCTTCCCGCTCTGCCGCCTCGACGAGCTGTTCCGCGCAGCCCTGGCCGTTCCGGCTCACCCACAGGTGGTCGCCGACCAGATGCAGGAAGGGCTCCTGCCCGGTGAAGTCGCGCGCACAGTAGACCGCATGGCCGTAGCCGCGCGGCGCGGGCTGCGGCACGAAGGTCAGCCGCGCGGCCAGGTCGCCCGCCGCGCCCGCATAGGCGGCCTCGTCGTCGGGACAGACCACGATGGCGATCTCCTCGACGCCGGCGCGCAGCGCCTCCTCGACGATGATGCGCAGCACGGACTTCTGCACGCCGTCGCGATCCACGAGCGTCTGCAGGGGCAGCGCGCGCTGGCGCGGGCTGGCCGCGGTGATGACGGCCTTGCTGATCTTCATGGCATGACCTCGTTGGCGATGGCCGCGGCGCTGCTGGCCGGCCATCGGCGCATAGTCGAACTAAGTGTCTATCCGAAAACCCGCTGGGGCCGGTCTCTGACCGTGCCCCTGGCTCGGTCGGAGACCGGCCAGAGCAATTTTCGGATAGGTTCTAATACTACAACGACGGATTATTGAGGTAGAATAGCCTCCATGGCAACATCATCGTCGTCGTGGAGGGCAAGCCGTGAATCTGGAAGAGTTTGAGCGCGTGGCGGCCAGCTTTGCCGCCTTCCATCAGGAATTTGCGCCCCTGTTTGGGCGCACCGAAGC
>MWBF01000110.1 GCA_002068935.1 Chloroflexi bacterium ADurb.Bin325 | reverse complement strand
AAGATTGAAGATTACGACCGAAATCGGGTCCGCCGTTGCGCGCTTGCAAGCTGTGCATCCCGATCTGGCCGTGGGCACGGATCTGGTGGAGGTGGCGCGCATCGCGCGCGCCATCGACCGGCACGGCGCGCGCTTCCTGCGCCGCGTGTTCACGCCCGCGGAGCTGGCCGCGTGCGGCGGAGCCGAGCCTGGCGCGGCCCTGCGCGTCGAGTCGCTGGCCGCGCGCTGGGCCGCCAAGGAGGCGGTCGCGAAAGCCCTGGGCACGGGCATCGGCCATGTGGCGTGGCTGGAGATCGAGGTGTTGCAGAACGGCGACGGCTGTCCGGGCCTGCAACTGCACGGCCGCGCCGCGGCGCTGGCCGCGGAGAAGGGGCTGACCCGCTGGGCGCTCAGCCTCGCGCACGACGGCGGGCTGGCGCTGGCGTTCGTGGCGGCGTTGTAGGGGATTGCCGCTTTTCTGTTCCCAAGATCTCACCCGACTATCGCAAACGGATGGGCGCAATGTGCTATCGTGAGACAGCCATTGCGCCCATCCTGTCTAACTCATCGGCAACTCGCATAACCCACGCTGGGGCCGGTCTCTGACCGTGCCCCCTGGCTCGGTCGGAGACCGACCAGAGCAAGTTATGCGGATCGACTCTAACTCACCGGCAACCCATAACCTTCAGCCCGCGGTTCATTCGGTCACCACGAACGCGCTGCCCGCGCCGCGGCCCCAGACCTCCGGCGCATACATCTGGTATGCGGTCGGCGGGAGGGTCAGGAACGTGCCGGGCAGCGTCGCGCGCACCTGGTAGGTGAACGTATACGTGCCGGGCCTCAGCGCGGTCGCAAACAGCGCGGCCTTCTCATCGCGCAGCTCGACGTGCGTGGGCGTCCACCACCACCAGCCCTGCCCGGACTCCCGGGACACCTCCGGCCCCTGGACGGTCTGGCTCGTGGTGCGCAGGCTCGTGTCGAGCGCCTCCGTGCCCGCGGGCAGCGGATCCTCCACGACCACGAAGTAGCTGTAGTTCGGCACGACGAGGGTCACCTGCACCTGCAACACGTCGCCCACTTTCGCCTTCGTGACGGGCTTGCAGGCCGGGGACGGCTGCTGCGCGGCGCCCTGCGCCTGCAAGCAGTCGGCCATCCGGTATTCGCGCGTGACCGTCAGCCCGCGGCTGCGCGGCGCGACCTGGTCGACCGGCTCGTATGTGCGCAGGTGGAGCGTGTAGTACAACTGGCCCGCGCCCGACTGTCCCGCGGCCGCCGACCGGCTGATGACCACGCCGTTCGTCTGGTCGAGCAGCAGCTCGGTGATGTCCGCCTTGAGCCGCGTCAGATCCTGCACGCTCTGCGGCGTTACGGTCCCCGCGCCGAGGGTCGCGCCGTTGACCTGCACCTGCCAGTCGTAGTCGCCCTCCAGCTCGCCCGTGGCCGCCATCCACCCGGTCAGGCCGATGATGGCCCAGGCGTTCTCCTGCGTGGTCTGCCACGTGTCGCCCTGCCGCGCGGTCATCAGCCAGCGGACGACGTTCGGGCCGAGCGCGTTCTCCGGGTCGAGCTTCGCCAGCGCGGCCAGCACGACCGCGGTCGAGCGCGTGTCGGTGTTCATGTTCCAGTAGTCCGGCTGCATCTCCTCCCAGTGGGCGGTCATGGCGCTCACGATGGCGCGGCCCGCCAGGTCGGCCAGGAGGGTCTTGATGCGGTCGGGCGCGGCCTCGTCGGCGATCAGATCCAGGGCCAGCGCCAGATACGCCTTGCCGTAGTTGTCCAGCCGCTCGCGCTGCTCGTAGAGCGCGCCGGCCCGGTTGGGCTCCGGCTGGCCGGCCGTGGCCAGCGCGTACAGCGTGAACGCCTGCTGGTTGAGCTGCGAGCTGGTCAGCTTCTCGGCCGCGTCGAGCGTGCCGCGCAGATAGTTCGCGGCGCGCGCCATCACGTCGGCGTCCACGGTGAAGCCGGCCTGCTGCGCCCGCGCCAGCCCGAAGAGCACGTAGGCCGAGACGGTCGGGTTGCTGTCGTCCTTCTCCCACCAGCCCCAGCCGCCGTTGATGCGCTGCAACGCGTAGATGCGCTGCAAGCCGACGCCGACCTGCTGCGGCAGCTTCGTCGCGAGATCCGGCCGCTCGATGCCGAGGGCCTGGAGCGCCTGATAGCTGACCACGTTGGGCAGGAAGCGGCTGACGGTCTGCTCGATGCACTCGTAGGGATAGTGTTCCAGATAGGTCAGCCCGCCGACCATGCCCGCCGCGAGGCTCGGCTCGATGTTGACGGTCAGGTCTCCGCGCGTCGGGTCGACGCCCGCGGGGATGCGGACCAGTTCCAGCGTGTCCCCGTCCTGCGCCACGCGACCGCTCGTGCCGACGACCTCCGGCGTGGAGTAGCGCTCGACCGGCAGCGTGATCTCGACCGCGTCGCTGAACTTTGCTGCGCCGGCCGCGGCGTCCGCGACCATGCGCACCCTGACCTCGGCTGCGTCCGCCCGGACCGTGACCGGCCAGGCGACCTTGTACACGCCGCCGGCAGGGACGTTCACGGCGCTGCTGGCAGCGCCTGCGACATCCAGCCCGCCGGCGGACAACGCGATCTGCACCGTGAGATCGTCGGCGGTCGTGTTGTGGATGATGCCCGCGATCTCGGCCTGGTCGCCCGCCACGAAGAAGCGCGGCAGCACCGGCCGGACGAGCAGGGACTTGGTCGCGATGACCTCGACCGTGTTCTGGCCGACGAGCGTGCTGGTCGTAGCCGCGCGCGCATCCATCACCCAGGTCGTCAGGTTGTCGGGCAGCGTGATCTCGACGGTCGCGATGCCGTCTGCGCCCGTCGTCACCGATGCGCGCCAGAAGGCAATGTCGGGGAAGTCGGTGCGCACCTCGTTTGCGCCGCCTCCCCCGCCTCCCCCGCCGCCGCCCTTGCCCTCCGTGGCGAGCTGTGCGACGAGCCGATCTACGTTGAGCGCCAGCGTGACGCCGGTCGAGACGCTCAACCCGCGCTGCGAGTAAAAGCGGTCGAGCAGCTTGCCGCTCTGGTCATCTGCCAGGGTGAGCACGGCCTTGTCCACCAGGGCCAGCGAGACGTCCGCGGCCACCGGCCTGCCGGACGCATCGAGCGTCTTGACCTCCCAGATGACCGTGCCGCGCGGCGCAAGGCGGAGCGGCTGCGTCGGGTCGTCCGCCGCGTTCGCCGCGGCGTCGGCGTCGCGCGGGGTCAGGACGATCTGTAGCGCCTTGCCCGCGGTCGATACCTTCAGCGGCAGCATGCCGATCTTGAACGAGGGCGCCGGGCTGTCCTTGTCGATGCCCTTCATGATGATCACCGAGACGAAGATGTTCGGCGCGTGCTCATCGGCGATCGGCACCCGCAGCACCTGGCTGTTCGACGTCAGGTCGATGACCTGGTGCGAGAGGATGTGGCCGCGTTCGAGCGTCACGAGCGCCTTGACAGCGCCCTGGTAGGGGCTGGGGATCAGGATCTCGGCGGTCTCGCCGACCTTGTACTCGTCCTTGTCCGCCACCAGGTTGATGCGGTCGTTGTTCTCCTGACGCCAGGGCACGAAGCCGGCCCCGCTGACCCAGATGTAGGCCGCGCTGCGCAGCGCATGGCCCTTGCTGTCGCGCGCGCTGGCCCCGACCTTGTACTCGCCGGCCGTCGGCGGCGTCCACTTGAGCGCGGCGACGCCGTTCGCATCGGTCGTGACCGTCTCGGTGACGACCGGCGTGTACTTGGGCCGCGCGACCCAGTAGAACTGGCCGTCCTCCGCCTGCTCGCGCACGCTGCGCCACTCGACCTGGTTGACGACCAGCTCCACCTCGACATCCGCGACCGGCTGGCTCTGCGGATCGACGGTCAGCACGTCCACCTGGCCCTCTTCGCCGGCGTTGACCACGTAGGAGGATGGCTTCACGCCGATATAGAACTCGCCCTTGTGGATGACCGCATACGCCTGCGTGGAGACGACCTGGTTGTTGACGTCGAACACGCTGATGTCCAGCGTGAACCGCTGGCTGCCCTGATACTTCGTGATGTCCGCGGGCAACGTGAAGGTGAAGCGGCCTTCGCTGTCCGTGCGGCCCTCGCCCTGGCTGACCTCGCCGCCCCACGGCCCCGTGCGCGCGGCCTCCCACCAGTTCCAATCGCTGAAGCCGTAGTAGCCCGCGCCCCGGTAGGAGAAGAAGCTGTCGTTCGTCAGCGCGGTCCAGCGCACGCGCGCATCCTTGACCGGCCCGCCGAAGAAGTAGCTGGCCTGGACCGTGGCGTGGATCTGCTCGCCCTGGACATACTCTGGCTTGTCGGTCGTCGCGCTCAGCTCATATTCCGGCTTGCGGTATTCCGCGACCTGGAAGCCGACGCCCATGCTGGACGTGCTCTTGTCCTCCGACGGCAGGCGCAGCGAGATGATATAGTAGCCGAGCGCGGCGTCGGGGCCCAGCTCGAGCTGGCCGTCGACCGCGCCGAGCGCGTTCACGGTGAGCTGCTGGTCTATGAGCGTGTTGCCCATCTCGTCGATGATCGTGACGTTGACCGGCTGGCCTGTGGGCGGCAGGCTGTAGTGCACATCGTCGTTGCGGCGGAGGATCGCCTTCCAGTAGACCGTCTGGCCGGGCCGGTAGATGGGCCGGTCGGTGTAGACGTAGCCCACATAGGGCTCGTTGGAGAGGCCGCTCGATATGTTGAACTCCCACGGCGCGATGCCGTCCGCCCAGTTGACGGAGGCCGCGCCGAAGCTGCCCTCGTCGGTGGTCGCGATGGCGACGATGCCCTCCCACACCTGGCGCGGGTCGGCAAGCTCCAGGCGCACGACGCCGTCCGCGTCCGTCACGCCGGTCAGGTCGTTCGGGCCGTCGTCGGCCACGTGCACCGTCACGCCCGCGACGGGCTGCCCGCTCCGCAGATCCGTGACCCAGGCCAGCACTTCCTTCTCGCTCGCCTTGAGCGTCACGTTCAGGTCCGTGCGCACGATCAACTGGCGCGCGGGGGGCTGTCTGGCCGGCAGCGCGCCGCTGCTCACCTGCAGCCAGTAGACGCCGGGCGCGAGCTGGCTGCCGTCCGCGTCCGTCAGCGGCTCGCGGATATAGCCCAGCCGGTTCGGCTCGGCCTTTGTCGGCACGACCCATTCGTGGATGCGCGCGCTGGCCGCGGGCCCGAACCTGTCCCAGTTGCCCCAGTAGTTGCGGCCGCTCATCGAGATGAAGTCGTCCTGGTCGACGCGGTACAGGTCGAAGCGTACCTCGGGCAGGTTGCGATAGGCAACGACGGCCTGCGTGTCGGTATAGGCGCTGTACGTGCCGACGATGCCCATGTTGTTGAGCTCCAATACCGGGTCGAGATTGCGCGTGCGGAACTTCAGCACATAGCTCTCGCCCAGCGTGTTGCCGTACAGGTCTGCGACCTTGCCCGACAGCGTGACGGTGTAGTCGGTCGCGGGCGCCTTATAGAAATCGACGTACAGGAAGTCGTCGTACTCGCTGTAGTAGGTGAAGACGCGCGTGGGCTTCGGCACGATGGTGATGGTGTCGGTGACGAAGCTCGTCGGGTTCATGGGGCCGGCGAACTGGAAGCGCACGCTCGTGTCGGGAGCGGCCGATGCGTGATCGTTCTTGGGCTCCGTGTCCATCACCTGCGGCAGCGGCACGGTCCACAGCGGGTACGAAAGCATGCGATTGTCGCGCAGCGCGCCGAGACCATTGGCCGCCAGCGCGGTCGTGTCCAGCGAGGCGGTGTACTGCTGGCCGAACTTGAGCACCTCCGTCGGCTTGAACGTGACCTCGGTCGAGTCCGCGTTCCAGGTGAACGCGCCGGCAACCGGGCCGGACGCATCGGACAGCTTGAACGCCGCCTCGGTCGATGGCCGATCCATCGGCATCGAGAAGGTCACGGAGATCGGGCGCTCGATGCGCATCTTCCGGTTGTTCTCCGGCCGCCAGCTCACGATGGTCGGGTCGGTCGTGCGGAAGCCGAAGATGTACGGATCGGCCAGGATGCCGCCGGCCACGTCCGTCAGCCCCGCCTTGACCGTCACGGTGTATGCGGTGGAGGCGCTCAGCCCGCCCTGCGGCGTGAACTGATAGGTGCTGGTGTTGAGCCATTCGCCCGCGCCGGTCACGGCCGGGGCGATGGTCAGCGGCTGGGGCAGGCCGGCCTGGCTGCCTCCCGCGGCCAGCGGGACGACGGGCCGGTTGAACACCACGACGATGGGCGTATCCGAGGCCACATTGCCCGCGGCGTCGGCCGGCTGCGTGCTCGTGACCTCCAGATAGCCCGCGGTCATGAACTTGAACGTGACCTCGTGTTGGAGCGCCAGGCCGGATGCGCTGGCCGCGGTCGCGGCCAGGCTGACGCGGTACTCCTGTCCGCGCGCCAGCGGCTCGGCGGGCGTGAAGGTGAGCGTGTCGCCGACCACCTCGACCTTGCCGGGCGTCTCCGGCTCGATCGCGAACGCGGCGCTGGCGCTGGCCGCGTCCATGGACTGGTCGAACTTCACCACGACCGGCGCGGAGATCTGTTGCTCCTCCCCGCGCGCGGGGCTGATGCTGACGACGGTCGGCGGCAGCGGCGCGCGCGTCGGGGCAGGGGCAGGCGGCTGCGTCGGCTGCGGCGCGGCGGCGGCCTGGCTTGCGGCCGCCGGCTCCGCGGCGCTTGGTTGGGCCGCCGGCGCAGGGACCCCGCTGCAGCCCGCGAGCACGATGAGCGCGATGATTGCGATGATCGATAGAAGACGTTCGAAACGCATAGGACCCTCCGATCCCAGCACATGGCGACGAATCGCCGAATGCCCAGGCGCCTATTCCACGTACACCACGATTTTTTCGCTGCGTATCGGCGCGCCGTCTGCGCCGACCGTCACTGCTTCGAAGGTGTGGCGGCCCCTGGTCAGCGGCCACCACGCGGTGAAATCCGGCCCTGTCAGTGTACCATAGGGCGCGTCGTCGACCAACAGTATGATTTCGGCCCGCGGCTCGAAGCGCGGCAGCACGGTCACGGGCACCTCCTGCGCGCTGGCGGGCAGCGCCGGGTCGATCCGGTAGGTGCGCTGCGGGTCCGGGCTGACGAGCGCGAGCGGCGCCGCGGCGTCCGCCGCCGCGCTGCGGGCCGCGAGCCCGATGTCCGGCCCCTGCGTCTCGGCCACGGCAATCCCCGCGAGGCGCTGCTCGCGCGCCCAGGCCGCGTATTCCGGCGGCAGCAGCCAGAAGGTCTGCGGGGCTATATATTGAGACGGCGTCCGGGCGGTCGCAGGTTCCCCGGTGCGCACGTCGATCAGCCGCCGCACGTGCGAACGATCCACCTCGACCGGCTCCGTCCCGGGGATGAAATACTCCAGCCGACGGTGCGGGCAGGCGATGATGTCCGCATCCGGTGTGACCGGCCGCGGCGCCGCGCAGCGGGCGTCCCCCGCGGGGCACTCCGGCAGCAGGCCGGAGTCCGCGCAGATCTCCACCTGAGCCAGCCCCGCGGGCACGGCGAACGCGCTGCGGGGCCGATCCTTGTGGACGGCCAGCATGAAGTCGTGCCAGATGGGGCCCGCGCCGCTGACGCCGCTGACGCCTTTCATCGGCGTGTTGTCCGCGTTGCCCACCCACACGCCCGTCACCAGGTCCGGCGTATAGCCGAGCGTCCAGTTGTCGCGCCAGTCGGTCGTCGTGCCGGTCTTGGCCGCGGCGGGCCGGTCGAGCTCCAGCACGCTGCCCGCGCCGAAGGCGGGCTGCCGCGCGTGGTCGTCGCTCAGGATGTCGGTGATGAGATAGGCGACGCGCGGGTCGATGGCCGGCGGCCGCGCATCGGCCGAGCGCGCGGCCTCGAAGAGGACCTCCTGCCCGTCCAGCGTGGTCACGCGCGCGATGCCGTAAGGCTCGACCGGCCGGCCGGCGTTGGCGAGCGCGGCGTAGGCCGCGGTCAGATCCAGCAGCCGCACCTCGCCGCCGCCCAACGTGAGCGACAGGCCGTAGCGCGGGGTCTCGTCCGCGGGGACGGACCACTGGTCGGCCGTCGGCGGCTGCGCGACCGGCTGTCTGGCCTGACCGCCCGCGGATGCGCCGCCCCGCTGCCACGGGATGCCGAGCGCGACGGCCATGTCGATCAGCTCCTCGACGCCCACGTAGTCCAGCGCCTTGACCGCGGGGATGTTGTACGAGTTGGCGAGCGCCTGGCGCACCGTGACGGGGCCGTGATAGATCCGGTCGTAGTTGTTCGGCACATAGGGCGCGCCCTCGGCGGTGGCGAACGCGGTGCGCAGATCCGCGATGAGGGTCGCGGCCGTCCACGCCGCGCGGCCGGCCCTGCTCGCGCGGGCCGGGTCGAGCGCGGCCGCATAGGTCAGCGGCTTGATCGCGGAGCCGGGCTGGCGCAAGCTCAGGCTGGCGTTGAGCGCGCCGCTGATGCTCGCGTCGAAGTAGTCCGGGCTGCCCACCATCGCGACCACCGCGCCGGTCGCGGGGTCCAGCGCGACGAGCGCGGCGTTCTCCGCGCGGCGCGCGGGGTCCGCGTCCGCGTCGCAGTTGACGCCGGGGAGCGGATCCGGCGCCGCGGTGCAGGGGCGCAGCTGCGCCAGGCGGCGTGCGACGATCTGCTCGGCCGCGGCCTGCCAGTCCAGATCCAACGTCGTTGTGACGCGCAGGTCGCCCGCGGCGATGCGCTCCGCCGGCAGCAGCGTCTCCAACCGGCCGAGCGTCCACATGACGAAGTGGGGCGCGCGGACGGGGAAGGGCGTGCTGGCGTAGGCCAGCGCCTCGCGGCGGGCGTCCTCCGCCTCCGCCGCGGCCAGGTAGCCGTGGCGCACCATCAGCCCGAGGACGACCGCCTGCCGGCCGCGCGCCGCGTCGGGGTTCTCGATCGGGTTGTACTGCGCGGGCGACTGGGGCAGCCCGGCCAGCAGCGCGCACTGCGCCAGGTCGAGCTCGGCCGCGTGGACGCCGAAATAGGCCTGGCTCGCGGCCTCGATGCCCGCGGCAAAGTGGCCGTAGTAGGTCGTGTTGAGATAGAGGGCGAGCAGCTCATCCTTGGAGTAGCGCCGCTCCAGCCGCCAGGCCAGCCACGCCTCGCGCAGCTTGCGCCGGAGCGTGCGCTCCTGGCGTTCCTCCTGGGTGAGCAGCAGGTTGCGCGCGAGCTGCTGCGTCAGCGTGCTGCCGCCGGAGATGGTCTCGCCCGCGCGCCAGTTGAGCCAGGCCGCGCGCGCGATGGCGATCGGGTCGACGCCGGGGTGATGGTAGAAGTTCGCGTCTTCGGTGGCAAGCGTGGCCGCGCGACAGGCGTGCGGGATCTCATCCAGGGCGAGGGGCACGTGCTTGTTGCCGCGCGGGTCGATGGCCTCGTAGAGCACGCGGCCCTGCCGGTCGGCGATGATGATGCTCGGTATGGCAGGTCGGTAGAGCAGATCCGCCGGGTCCAGCCGGCGCGGCAGGAGGTAGCCGAACAGCGCCCAGCCCAGGACGAGCGCCAGGGCGATGAACGCACTGGGCCGCAGGAGCGGGCGTAGGCGGCGGGAGCGCATGGCAGGGCCATCCTTCAACGGCGGGAAAGATCGGGTCGTCCAACAGGTATACGTCGCGGGGCGACGATTTGTTCCACGAGGAGCGCCGTGAGCGGCCCGGCCGGGCTGCGTCGCCGCGCGGGGCGGTTATCCCACAGCCGTGTTCATACCACGCCCTTCCGACGCAGCTCGGCAACCTGATCCGGCGCATAACCCAGCGCGGCCAGCGCCTCATCCGTGTGCTGGCCCAGCGTCGGCGGGGGCAGGCGATAGCTGACGGCACCCTCCCGCATGTGGGGCGGGAAGCCGAGCGAGCGCACGAGGCCCGCAACCGGATGCTCCAGCTCCACGATGAACTCGCGGCTGAGCACCTGCGGCTCGGCCAGCGCCTCGCCGAGCAGGTAGATCGGCCCGCAGGGGACGTCCGCGGCGCGCAGTCGCTCCAGCCAGACCTCCTTCGGCGCCGTCTTGAGCCGCTCGGCGATGAGCGCCTGCACCGCCGGCCGGTTGGCGTTGCGCTGCGGGTTGGTCGCATAGCGCGGATCGTCGCGCACCTCCGGCGGGACGCCGATGGCGTCGCACAGCCGGGCCCAGATGCGATCCGTGCCGCCCGCGATGACGATCCAGCCGTCCGCGGTGGGGAAGGGCTGGTAGGGCGTGATGGTCGGGTGGATGTTGCCCATGCGTGGGGGGTTCTGGCCGGTCGCAAAGTAGCTGCCCGCCAGGTTGGTCAGCCAGGCCATCTGCGATTCGAGGATCGCGGCGTCGATGGCCTGGCCGCGGCCCGTGCGCTCCCGCTCGTAGAGCGCGGCGAGGATGCCGACCAGCGCATACAGGCCGACGGTCATGTCGGAGATGGGCGCGGGGTAGCGCATCGGCGCGCCGTCCGGCTCGCCCGTCAGGCTCATGATGCCGCTCATCCCCTGCGAGAGGATGTCGTAGCCAGGCTGGCCGGCGCGCGGGCCGGTGTGGCCGAAGGACGTGATCGAGACGTGGATCAGCCGGGGGTTGCGCGCCAGGCACGCGTCCGGGTCCAGCCCGAGCCGCTGCATCGAGGCGAGGCGGGG
>MWBF01000109.1 GCA_002068935.1 Chloroflexi bacterium ADurb.Bin325 | reverse complement strand
CGGATTTCGAATCGTTGCCTCGGCCTAAGGCTCCGCAGCTTTGTCCGCCGGTTCCTCCGCGTGGCGGCCCTTGCCGAACCGCCGGCCGCCAAAGATCGAACGCCGCGGCGGCTCCTCGGCCTGGGCCGGCGTCTCCGCCGGGCCTGCGGGCGCAGCCAGCGTCGCATCCGCGACGCGCAGCTCCGGGATATCGCGCGTAAAGCCGATCAGAAGCGCGGTCAGATCTACTCGCCCCGCCAGTTGGCCGAGATACTGGGCCGCGAGCGACACGCTCGAGGCGGCCGCGGCCACGGCCAGCGCCTCCGGCGCGACCTGGGTCGGCCAGTCGCTCTGCGCCATCAGCACCATGCTGCCCGGCTCGACCGTGCTGTCATAGATGTTGACGTCCGGCCGCTCCTCGCCGCCGAGCGCGGGGCCGTACACGCCCAACTGGGCCGGGAACTGGTCGATCGTGCGCTCGTGGCTGACGAGCACCAGCCCCGGCCCGGCCTGCGCGATGACCAGTTGGCTGCCGTAACGCACCACCAGGCTGATGCCGGCCCGCCACTGCGCCTCCGGCAGGCCCTCGTTGGCGCGGCGCAGGACCCCGTGCGCGCTGCGCACGGCCTGGCGCAGTGCGCTCTCTACCGTGTCGCCCATCTCATAAAACGCGGTCTGCGCGGCGTTCAACATCTGGCGGTACAGCGCGGCATGGCCGCCCTCCGCGCCGCTGACTTCCACCAGGATGTAGAGACTGCCGCGTTGGGCGCTGGGCAGTTCGGGGGCCGGTTCGACCGCGCGCACATTCGCCGCGCGGGCCTGCCACCGCCCGCCCACACTGCTGAACTGACCAATCGTCGTGCGAAGAGGTTCTGGCATGAGCAGCTCCTTCGGAAGCCAGGCTGTTCTCGGCCGCTGTCGGCCGTCGCCAGCCAACCAGAATTGTATGCTAGCACGCGCCATTTGTCAATCATTTGGCATTCGAGCCTGCTTCGGTCTATAATGTGTGCGAAAATCTGTTCGATGATGTGGGGGGCGGCTTGACGCTCGAACTGAACAAAGTGACGATGCACCTGGACGAGATCGGCCGCATCATGGCCGAGCGCCACAACAAAGCGCAGCAGCGCTCCGCGCAGGCCCGCGCGCTGCTCTCCGAGCATGCGGAGGTCACGGAGGAACTGGAGCGCAAGATTGCCCGCGCCCGCGAAGTCGATGAGTGGCGTCGCGGGGCGATCCCGCGCGGCAGGCGGCTGGACGAGACGGCCGCGGCGCCGCGACCGCCGGACCGCTACACCCTCATCGCGGCCGACGGCAGCCAGATCTACCCGGATCGGCACGCGGCCGCCTCCTACTTCCTGCTGAACACCGGCGCGATCGTCTTCCGCGGAGGCACGGGGCAGGCGCCGACGATCTACAGCGAGCCCGAAGTGTTCTACGCCGACGAAGAGCTGTACGACGAGAACCACGAGATCCACGGCGCGGACTACGTCAGCGCGCAGCGCAACCGGCGGGAGATCGAGGCCCTGGCCGACCGGGCCGAGGAAGAGCGTGCGGCCCTCGGCGGCGATGTCTCCGTGCCCATCATCTGCGTGCTCGACGGCCCGCTGCTGCCGTGGATGCGGCCGAACCCCGAAGACCCCCAGGCCATCGACGCGGAGATCGCCTTCTTCGTGCAGCAACTGGAGCGGATGCGGAGGGCCGGCGCGATCCCTATCGGGTACGTGGACAAGCCGGGCAGCGCAAACGTCCTGCGCATCCTCGAGCTGATCGACACGCCCATCGAGCAGATCACGCGCGAGAGGCTCCGCGAGGGCGGCTTCATCGGGCTTGCGGATCGCATGTTGTTCGGCGAACTGCCGCCCGCGCACCGCACCGGCCTGTTCGAGCCTAACTCCAACACCAACGACCGCTACCAATATCGCTCCGGCGGCGACCGCATCACGTTCGCCTACGCAAACATGGCGCGGGACGCCGGCCCCGGCAACGCGGCCATCGCGCGCCTGGAAGCGCCCGGCTGGGTCGTGCAGGATCCGGCGAAGCTGGACATCGCGCTGGCCGCGTTGTATGCTAACTGTGAGCCCGTGCGCTATCCCTACGTCCTGGCGCGGGCGCACGAGCTGGCCGTCGTCACCCAGGCCGAGAAGGCCGATCTCGAGTCGATGCTGGCGCAGACGATGCTGCGCAACGGCATCATGCCGGAAATCTCGTTCAAGGCTGCCAACAAGCTGCTGACGGCGCACAGGAGATGACATGACCGCACAAGAGAGGCAGATCGGCCGCGTGTTGCGCTCCACGACCGCGGGCTACACCGTCGGCTGCCGGGAGCTGACGGCCGAGCAGAGCCGGCCCATGCCGGAGTTCGGCCAGCTTGTCAAGGCGCAGATGCTCAACGGCGACACCATCTACGGCCTGATCTACTGCGTCACCATCGAGGATGACGCGTTCGTGCGCCAGCTCGTCGCCGCGGGCGTGGAGGAGGCGGAATTTATCGAGGATCAGCGGCAGAGACGCCAGGTCCCGGTCGTCGTGGATGTCCTGACGGTCGGCTACGGCCGCGGGGACGCCATGATCCACCGCCTGCCGCCCCAGCCCCCGCGCACGCTGGACCCCATCTTCGCCTGCGACGGCGCGGAGTTCGTGCGCTTCACGGCCGAGCCGGACTGGCTGCGCATCGTGTTGGCCGCGCAGGATGCGCCGGTGGATCAGCTCATCGTCGCGGCCCTGCGTGCGGCGGCAGAGGCCCGGCCGGCCGACCAGCGCCAGCCGTACAAGGTCGCCGCGGGCCGCGAGCTGGCCCGGCTGCTGTCGCTGGATATCGCGCGGCTGGACGGCATCCTCAGACAGTTGCGCTAAAAGCCCACCCGAAAAACGCTGCGCCGGCCTGAGCGTGCCCCCGGCCCGGTCGGGCCGGCCAGAGCTATGAAAAGGAGCCAAACATGCCATCGATTTCATTGAAGGGCCAGGTTGCATTTGTGACGGGCGTCACGTCCGGCATCGGCGCGGCGACCGCGCGAGCGCTGGCCGCGGAGGGCGTCCACCTGATCCTGGCCGCGCGCCGCGCGGAACGCCTCAACGCGCTGGCCGCGGAGCTAGCCGCGCAGCACGGCATCGAGACCTATGCGATCGTCCTGGACGTGCGCGACGCCGACGCAGTCGCGGCCGCGGTCGCGGCCCTGCCCGAACGCTGGCAGGCGGTGGACATCCTGGTCAACAACGCGGGGCTGTCGCGCGGGCTGGACAAGCTCCACGAGGCCGACCTGCAAGACTGGGAGGAGATGATCGACACCAACGTCAAGGGCCTGCTCTACGTGACCCGCGCGGTGCTGCCGGGGATGGTCGGCCGCGGTCGCGGGCATGTGGTCAACGTCGGCTCGGTGGCGGGCCGCGACGCGTATGTCGGCGGCAACGTCTACTGCGCGACCAAGGCCGCGGTCGCGATGCTCACCCGCGGGATGCGCATGGATCTGCTCGGCGCGGGCGTGCGCGTGACCAACATCGAGCCGGGCATGGTCGAGACCGAGTTCAGCCAGGTGCGCTTCCACGGGGACGAGGCGCGCGCGGCAAAGGTCTATCAGGGCATGACGCCGCTCACCGCGGAGGACATCGCGGAGTCGATCATCTGGTCGCTCAACCGGCCGGCGCACGTCAACATCCAGGACATGCTGATCCTGGCGACCGCGCAGGCGTCCGCGACGATGGCCCACCGGACGGCGTGAACGGGCCGGGGCGGCTGCTTAGACAGGATTTACAAGATTTACGGCCTCACCCCCTCGGCTCCCCCTCTCCTGACGTGCGAGCCGAAGGCTCGACGTCAGGAGAGGGGGATGGGGGGTGAGGAAAACCGAAGCCCCTTTCGGATGGGCTGCCAGATGAGGAACCGATGACCGAGAATCTCACCGACGACCAGGCCTGGGAGGAAATGACCTCGGCCACCGAGGAGCGCGCGGCCGCAAAGGCGGCTGCGGAGCGCGCGGAGCGGCTGGGCGTCATCAGCGGCGGCTCGCTCAGCAAGGGGCTGGACGTCAAGCTCGACCGCGATACCGACATCGAGAAGCTGGCGGTGGGCCGCTATGTGGTGGCGCACGGCCGCCGCGCGCGCTTCTTCTGCATGATCACCGACATCGCGCTGGACAGCACGAACCCGCTGATCGCCAAGCAGCCGCCCGATATGTCCGACCCGCTCCTCGCAGAGATCCATCGCGGCACGACCACCTTCGGCGCCGTCCACCTCAGCCCGCTCCTGCTGATGGAGGAGAGCAGCGACGAGGTCAAGCCGATCAAGACCGTGCCGGAACACTTCACGCCCGTCGCCACCGCGAGCCAGGCCGAGGTGAGCCAGGTCTTCGGCGAAGAGGGCGCGCAGAAGGTCGGCGGCAAGGCGATCCACAACTTCCACATCGGCGCGCCGCTCGACATGGAGAACGTCAAGGTGACGCTCAACCTGGAGCGGCTGGTGGAGCGGTCGAGCGGGGTCTTCGGCAAGTCGGGCACGGGCAAGACGTTCCTCTCGCGGCTGCTGCTGGCCGGCGTGATCCGCGATAGCGTGGCCGTCAACCTGATCTTCGACATGCACAACGAGTACGGCTGGGCCGGCACGAGCGAGGAGCTGGGCGGCCAGGTCAAGGGGCTGAAGCAGATATTTCCGGGCAAAGTCAGCATCTTTACGCTGGACGATGAATCGTCGCGGCGGCGCGGCTCGAACCCCGACTACGTCGTCAACATCGGCTATGACCAGATCGTGCCGGAGGACCTGGAGATGCTAACAGGCATCCTCAATCTGAGCGAGCCGCAGATTGGCGCAATGTATGCGCTTCACCGTAACTTCAAAGAGCAGTGGCTTAACAACCTGCTCAACGAGGAATGGATAAAGGCGCAGCGAGGTACTAATCCTGATACCCAAAAGGAAATCACTGGTCTACGAGCTGTGGCGGAGGAGACCGGTCAGCCCCTCAACGTGCTCGCAGCTCTTCAGCGTCGTTTCGAACGCATGCGCAATTATTCATTTCTTAAGCCCAAGGTGCTGGATAACTCTGTGGATCGAATCATGAGGTATCTTGACGCAGGGACAAACATCGTGTTGGAATTTGGCCGCTATGGAAATGACCTTGGCGCATACATCTTCGTCGCAAACTTCCTGACGCGCCGCATACACGAGCGTTATGTTGAGAAGAAGGAGCTATCCTTTGGGCGTGAGGGGCAGGAACCCAGGCACCTCGTTATTACCATCGAGGAGGCGCACAAGTTCCTCGACCCGGCGGTGGCCAAGAACACCATCTTCGGCGCCATCGCGCGCGAGCTGCGCAAGTACAACGTGACGCTCTTCATCGTGGATCAGCGGCCCAGCGGCATCGACTCGGAGGTCATGTCGCAGATCGGCACGCGCGTCACGATGCTGCTGGATAACCCAGAGGACATCAAGGCGGTGCTGTCGGGCGTCAGCGGCGGCGACGCGCTGCGCGAGGTGCTGGCGCGGCTGGACACGAAGGAGCAGGCCCTCATCCTCGGCCATGCTGTACCGATGCCCGTCGTCGTGCAGACACGGCGCTACGACCCGGACTTCTACCGGGCCATGGGCCTGCGCTCGGCGGAGGAACTGGGCGCGCGGCTGGACGAGAACCGGGCCGCCATGCGCCCGCCGAAGGACTTCGCGGGCTTCGATTAGGCCGAGAAGAGGCTCACGCAAAGACGCAGAGAACGCAAAGAGAGCATGAATCTTGGCGTCCTTGCGTGAGCTTTCGCCGTTGTGTATCTCACGCAAAGGCGCAGAGAGCGCAAAGAGATCATGATCTTCAATCTTGGCGTCCTTGCGTGAGCTTTCTTGACCGAGGAGGGGGCAGCCTTGACTGAAAACCAGATCGCAACGCAGATCGTGGACGCTGCATACAAGATTCATTGTGCGCTTGGCCCAGGGTTGCTTGAATCGGCATATCTTGCCATACTGGCCTATGAGCTGCGACGACGCGGCTTAACCGTCGATACTGAACGTGAGCTACCTGTCACCTATGATCGGGTTCACATCTCTGTTGGCTTTCGAATCGACATGATCGTTGAGGAGAAAGTGATCGTCGAGCTCAAATCGGTCGAGAAGGTGTCACCGGTTCACAAGAAACAACTGCTGACCTACCTGCGATTGGCGGACAAGCGCCTGGGGTTGCTCATCAACTTCGGAGAAGCCTACATCCGAGATGGCATCCACCGAATTGCGAACCAAATCCAGGAATAGCCTGAAATTTCTTTGCGTCTTTGCGTGAGCCTCGTCGCTGTATACCTCACGCAAAGGCGCAGAGAACGCAAAGAGATCATAATCTTCAATCTTGGCGTCCTTGGCGTCTTTGCGTGAGCTTTCGTTGCCGTGTATCTCACGCAAAGGCGCAGAGAACACAAAGGCATCATAATCATCAATCTTGGCGTCCTTGGCGTCTTTGCGTGAGCCTCGTCGCTGCATACCTCACGCAAAGGCGCAGAGAACGCAAAGAGATCATAATCTTCAATCTTTGCGTCCTTGGCGTCTTTGCGTGAGCCTCGTCGCTGCATACCTCACGCAAGGGCGCAGAGAGCGCAAAGAGATCATAATCATCAATCTTGGCGTCCTTGGCGTCTTTGCGTGAGTAGCCGTATGCAACCTATCAGATTGCTGCACACCGCCGATATCCATATCGGCATGGAGAACTACGGCCGGGTCGAGCCGGAGACCGGCATCAACGGCCGCGTGATGGATTTCCTCCGCCGCCTGACCGACCTGGGCGAGTACGCGGTGGATCATGACGTGGATCTGTTCGTCTTTGCCGGCGACGCGTACAAGACCCGCGACCCGAACCCGACCTATCAGCGCGAGTTTGCGCGGCGCATCAAGCAGATCGCGGACGCCGGCATCCCCGTGATCCTGCTCGTCGGCAACCATGACCTGCCCGCGGTCGTGCGTCGCGCCACGAGCATCGACATCTTCGGCACGCTCGATGTCCCGAACGTCTACGTCGGCAACCGCGAAGAGCTCGTGCAGATCACCTGCCGCCGCGGGCAGCCCCTGCAGGCCGCGCTGGCCCCCTACCCGCTGCGGTCGGCCCTCATCAGCCGGGAGGAGCACCGCGGCAAAAGCCTGGAAGAGTTGGACGGCCTGCTCCAACAGGCCATGCTCGACAACCTGGCGGCCCTGGCCGACGAGGCGCGACGTCAGCCGGAGGTTCCCGCCATCCTCGTCGGCCACTTCTCGGTCAACGAGGCCAGCCACGGCTCGGAAAAGAACATCATGATCGGCCGCGACGCGGCGCTCCCGCGCTCCGCCCTGGCCGACCCCACCTGGCGCTATGTCGCATTGGGCCACATCCACAAGCACCAGAACCTCAACGCCAGCAACAACCCGCCGGTCGTCTACAGCGGCAGCATCGAGCGCATCGACTTCGGCGAGGAGCACGAGCCGAAGGGCTTCGTCGTCGCGGACATCACGGACGCCGGGACCACATGGCAGTTCCTGGCGGGCTACAAGCGCCAGCCGCGGCGCTTCGTGACCATCGAGTGCGACGTCTGCGAGCGGCCCGACCCGACCGCCGCGGTCCTGGAGGCGATCGAGGCGCGCGGCGACCTGTCCGCGGCGGTCGTGCGCGTCGTCATCAAGCTGCGGCAGGAGCAGGAGGCCACGCTCGTCGAGCGCGAGATCGTGCGCGCGCTGGAGGGCTGCTACTACGCCGCGGGGCTGAACAAGAACGTCGTGCGGCCCGAACGCCAGCGGCTGGGCGGCGTCTCGGTCGAGTCGCTGACGCCGGTCGAGCTGCTGGCCCGCTACTTCGACCTCAAGCAGGTGACGCCGGATCGCGCGCGGCTGCTGCGCCAGCGCGCCGAGGCGCTCATAACGGCCGCAGACAGCGCGCCCGGCCGGGGCGCTGCGGGCGGATAAGTCAACGACCGCTGGGGATGCGGGACGCGGGAGACGGCCCCGGGCAAGGTTTCCTGCGTGCACCCGCGTCTTCCGCGGCATATCATCGCTCAAGGATGGGACATTCATGGAGATTCGCTTCGACACCTACTACAACTACGCCCAACTCACCGAACGCCTCGCCTGGCTGGCCGAGCAGCACCCTGCCATCATGCAGGTCGCGGTCCTCGGCCGATCGCACGAGGGCCGCGACATCCCGCTGGTTATCCTGACCAATCGGGCCACCGGCCCGGACACGGAGAAGCCCGCGTTCTGGCTCGACGCCAACATCCACGCGACCGAGCTGACCGCGTCGATGGCCGCGCTCTATTTCATCAATAAGATGGTCAATGCCTACGGCAGCGACCCGAAGGTCACGCGCATCCTGGACGAGCAGGTGGTCTACGTCGTCCCGCGGCTGAACCCCGACGGCGCAGAACTCGCGCTGGCCGAGACGCCGAGATATGTCCGCTCCGGCACGCGGCCCTATCCCTTCGAGGAGAGGCGCGATGGGCTGCACACGGAGGACATCGACGGCGACGGTCGCATCCTCCAGATGCGCATCGCGGACCCGACCGGCGACTGGAAGGTGTCGGAGCGCGACCCGCGGCTGATGGTCAAGCGCGGCCCCGACGAGGAGGGCGGCGCGTATTACCGCCTCTTCCCCGAGGGCCTGATCGAGAACTACGACGGCCACATTATTACGATGGCGCCGCCTGTCGCGGGCCTGGACTTCAACCGCAACTTCCCCGGCTCGTGGCGGCCGGAGGGCCAGCAGCACGGCGCGGGCAACTTCCCCGGCTCCGAGCCGGAGATCGCCGCGGTCATCAAGTTCATGGCCGACCACCCGAACGTCTACGGCGCGCTGACCTTCCACACCTACAGCCGGGCCATCCTGCGGCCCTACGGCACGAAGAGCGACGACGAGATGGACACCGACGACAAGTGGGTGTTCGAGGCCATCGGCGAGCGCGGCGCCGAGTTAACTGGCTACCCGTGCGTCTCGGTCTACCACCATTTCCGCTATCATCCGAAAGAGGTCATCACCGGCGTGTTCGACGACTGGCTGTTCGACCACAAGGGCATCTTCGCGTTCACCGTCGAGATGTGGGATCTGGCGACCGCCTCCGGCGTGGAGGAGAAGAACAAAGAGAAGAAGTTCATGGACTGGTTCCGCAAGCACCCGGTGGAGGATGACTACAAGGTGCTGGACTACATCAACCAGCACGCGCCCGACGGCCTCGTGGCGTGGTATCCGTTCGAGCACCCGCAGCTCGGTCCGGTCGAGCTGGGCGGCTGGAACACGCTCTACACCTGGCGCAACCCGCCCCATGCGCTGCTGGAGGCTGAGATCGCGCCGCACGCGGACTTCACCATTGCGTTCGCGTCGCTGGCCCCGCGGCTGGCCTGGCGCGAGGTCGTGCTGACGCCGCTGGGCGAGGGCAACTATCACCTGCTGGCCGTCGTGGAGAACCGCGGCTTCCTGCCGACGCGCGGCTCGAACCAGGCGGCCAAGATGAATGCGGTGCGGCCCGTGCGCCTGGAGCTGACCTTGCCGGAGGGCGCGACGCTCAAGGGCGGCAAGGCGAAACAGGAGATCGGCCACCTGGAAGGCCGCGCCAACAAGCTCGACATGAGCTACGGCGCGCCCTCGCCGACCGACAACCGCGGCAAGGCGGAGTGGGTCATCCACGCGCCCGCGGGCGGTACGCTGCAACTGACCGCAGTCGCGGAGCGCGGGGGCACAGTCCGCCGCGAGATCGCGTTAGCATAGCTCCCGCCACGAATTGGCCGAATGGCACGCGTGACTGTGCTGCGTGGTCATTCGTGGCGAAACCAGCCTGGCTGTGCGCGCCGCCGCACCCCATACCCCGCCAGCGCGGCCAGCCCGCTCGCCAGCAGCAACAGCGTGGCCGGCTCGGGGATCTCGGCGGGCGGCGGCGCGGGCGGAGTATAGGGCATCTCCAGGCACTGCCACGTCTGCCCGTAGTCGTAGGACTTCAGGAACGATTGGTTGTTATGGTAACGGCCCATGATGGTGGGCGTGCAGTTCGTTCCCATGCAGTCATCCAGCGCAACCAACGGAATAATCGGCTGCGAGAGTGGCTGCCAGGTCGCGCCCGCATCTCTTGATGCGCTGAACCCATACTGTCCGCCATGAATCCATAGGGTGTAGTCTTCGGGATAGCGCGGGGACAAGACGAAGTCCCACACCGTGCCGTAGCGCCCGGCTTCTTCGCCCCAACTCACGGTGACGCGTTCCCAATCCTCGCCTGCATTGGTTGAGCGCCAGAGCGCCAATTCAGCATTCACGTAGATGGTGTGATCCTGGGCGTAGCCGGATGAGAAAGCAATCTCGCGGACCTGATACATACCGCCGTAGCCCATTCCAGTGTTACTTTCCTGCCAGGTCGCCCCGCCATCGGTGGAGCGATGGATGCCGCCGTTGGCCTTGTAGCCGCCGGGCGAGATGAAGAGGGTCTGATCCTGTTCGTACCACGGTGAGACGGCCAGCGCGTAGACCTTGCCGCTGTAGAGCTGCCGCCAGCTCGCACCTTCATCCGGCGAGACGAAGACCCCCTCGCGCAGGGGGTCGTAGCCGCCGGGGTGGCCTGCGTGCAGGCGCACAAACCATGTGCCGTCGGCGGTGAT
>MWBF01000108.1 GCA_002068935.1 Chloroflexi bacterium ADurb.Bin325 | reverse complement strand
ACGTAGTGCAGGCGCAGTCGAAGGACGCCCCCGCCTTCGGCCAGCATAGCGCAAAGAACGGCGAGGGTCTGTAAGACCCTTTGCGCTCTGGCCGATACGGCGCGGCCGGCCTTATCGATCCTGCGGCCGGGCCTGGCCCGGCGCGACCAGCGCATCCGCCACGATCTCCGCGACATCGCGGATGACCAGATCGTCCGCGCCCAGCGCCCCGCGCGCATCCTCCAGCATGGTCAGACAGAAGGGACACGCGGCCGCGGCCTGCCCCGCGCCGGTGGCCCGGATCTGCGCCAGCCGGTTGCGGTTGATCCGCACGTCCCCCTCCTCCTCTATCCACACGCGCGCGCCGCCGCCCCCGCAACACATCGCCCGATCGCGCGAGCGCGCCATCTCGACCAACTGCATGCCGCTGGCGGCCGCGAGCACGCGCGGGGCCTCGTATTCGTCGTTGTAGCGGCCCAGGTAGCAGGGGTCGTGGAAGGTGACTTGTTGACCCCGGTCATGATCCGGCCGCACGCTGATGTTCTGCTCGGCCAGCAGCGCCTCGATATACTGCGTGTGGTGCATGACCTGGAAGTCGCCGCCGAACTGTGGGTACTCATTGAGCAGCGTATTGTAACAGTGCGGGCACTGCGTCAGGATGACCTTGAACTTGTACTGCTTGAGCGTCTCGATGTTGGCCTGGGCCAGTTGCTGGAAGAGGTACTCGTTGCCGGCGCGGCGGGCCGGGTCGCCGTTGCAGGTCTCCTCCTCGCCGAGGATGGCGTAGTTGACCCCTGCCGCGTGCAGGATCTGCGCCAGCGCCCGCGTCACCTTCTGGTTGCGCGGGTCGTAAGACCCCGCGCAGCCGACCCACCAGAGGACCTCCGCCTCGCCGACGTTCGCCATCACCGGCACCTCGAAATCGAGCGCCTGCGTCCACGCCGTGCGCTTGCGGCGGGGCTGCTTCCAGGGGTTGCCGGCGCGCTCGATGTTCGTCAGGGTCGTCGCCAGGCTCGCGGGAAGCTCCCCCTCCATCAAGGCCAGATAGCGGCGCATCTCCACGACGGCGTCCACGTGGTCGATGAGGACGGGGCACTCGTACACGCAGTGGTAGCAGGTCGTGCAGGCCCACAACGTCTCCGGCTTAATGACGTCGCCGACCATCGCCCTGCCCCCCGCGCCGTCCGTCCTGCCCAACAGCCGCGGCCCCTCCGCGGTCATGTGATGCTGTAGATCGAGGATCAGGTACTTGGGGTTGAGCGGCTGCCGCGCCTCGTAGGCCGGGCAGACGGCCTGGCAGCGACCGCACTCGGTGCAGGCGTCGAGGCTGGCAAGCTGCGGCCAGGAGAAGTCGGTGAGACGGCTGGCGCCCAACCGCTCGGCCTGTTCCAGGTCGGGGATCGGGTTCAGCGCGCCCCTGGCGCGGAAGGGCGCGACGAAGATGTTGAACGGCGAGGTGAAGATGTGGGCCATGTTGGTCCACGGAATGAGCACAAAGAAGGCGGCCACCGCGGCAAAGTGGATCGTCCAGGCGGCCTGATGCGTGGCCCGCAGGCCCGGCTCCGCGCCTCCGCGGAACAGCAGGCTGATGGGATAGCCAACGACCGAGAAGGGCGCCCACGCAGGCTGCTGGATCGCCAGCCGCAGCGCCTCCACGACCAGGCCGCTCAACAGGATGAAGGCGAGCAGCGGCAGCGTCGTGTTGAAGCGCCAGTCGACGTTCAGCCGCGGCGAGCTTTGGACATAACGCCGATAGACGGCCAGCCCCAGGCCGATCAGCCCGAACAGCCCGGCCAGATCCAGCGCCACCTTGTAGGCCAGATAGAAGTCGCCCTTGAGCAGCTTGGCGCGGAACAGCAGCTCGAAGATGTCGGTGTCGATCGCGGCGAGGGTCGTGCCGATGAAGAGCAGCGCCATGGCCCAGAAGATCATCAGGTGCATCGCGGCCGGATAGCGCTGGCGGAGGACGCGGAGCTGCACGACGGCGTAGACGAAGACCCGGCCCAGGCGCGCCAGCGGCCGGTCAGAGACGACCTGCGGCTGGCCGCTGCGCCAGAGCCGGTAGCGCCGGGCGAGGCCCCAGGCCATGACGAGCACGGAGAGGCCGATGGTCACGAACATGAACACCCGGAGGAGGACGGCGATGTTGTAGTAGCTGATGCGCCAGGGGATGTTCTCCATGTGACTCTGCTCCTCTGCGAGGCGGCCCGTGTGGGCGTCGCCGCCCGATCGTCGCTCCTGAGGGGGCGATCGGGCGGCGACGGTTGGCGCGTTACGCCGGCGCCGCGGCCTTGGCCGCCGCGCGGAGCTCGGCCGCGCGCTTGGCGTTGAGCATGCTCACCTGCGCGGCCACGCGCTGCGCGAGATCGCGGAACGCGGCCGCCTGTTCGGTGTCCGGGCAGCAGGCCGCGACCGGCTCGCCCCGGTCGCCGCTCTCGCGAACGATGGGCGCCAGGTTGACGCGGCCCAGGAACGGCACGTGGAGCTTCCTGGCCGCCTCTTCGCCGCCGCCCACGCCGAAGACATCGCCCGCCATGTTCTCGATGATGCCCATGATGGGGACGTCGAGCCGGTTGAAGGCCGTGATGCCGCGCGTCGCGTCGGCCAGCGCCACCGCCTGCGGCGTCGTGACGATGACCGCGCCCGTGAGCGGCGCGAGCTGAGCGAGGCTCATCTGCGCATCGCCCGTCCCCGGCGGCAGGTCCACGATGAGATAGTCGAGCTGGCGGTCAGCCGGGTTCGCGGCCTGCGGGTCGCCCCAGGCGACATCCGTCAGCAACTGCTGGATGGCCTTGTGCAGCATTGGCCCGCGCCAGACGAGCGCCTCGCCGTCGGGCACGAGGAACCCGATGGACATCACCTGGATGCCGTGAGCCCGCGCGGGGATCATCTTGCCGTCCTCGACGCCGTGCAGGTCGTTGACGCCCATGACGATCGGCACGTTGGGGCCGTAGATGTCCGCGTCGAGGATGCCGACGCGCGCGCCCATCTGGCCCAGGGCGACGGCCAGGTTTGCAGAGACGGTGGTCTTGCCGACCCCGCCCTTGCCGCTGGCGACCGCGATGATGTTCTTAATGGGCACGTTCAGCTTGGCCTCGATGCGGTGGTCTGCGCGCACCCGCGCGTCGAACTTGATGTTGACCTGCTGCACGCCGGGCAGGCTGGCGACCGCGGCCTGGGCGTCGCTCCCGATCTGGTCGCGCAACGGGCAGGCCGGCGTCGTCAGCGTGATCGTGAAGTTTACGTTGCCGCCGTCGATCTCGATATCCTTGACCATGTTCAGGGTCACGAGATCCCTGTGCAGCTCCGGATCCTGGACGTTCTTCAGGACGCCGAGCACCATGTCTTTGGTAACGGTCTTAGGTTTGCCGAACATTATGTCTGCTAAATCTCCGAATTCTGTAAGTGCGTAATAAGTAATAAGTAACGAGTAATAAGTAACGAGTAATGAGGAAGGGCGGTGCAGCCCTTTTACTCGTTACTCGTTACTCATTACTCATTACATATCCCGAAATCCTCCAACACCAGCCCCGCGACCCGCCGTCCGATCTCCACGGCGTAGTTCGTGCCGCGATCCCAGGGGTACACCTGACTCATGCTGGCAAAGTACAGGCCGGGCAGTGGCGTGCGCAGCGGAGGAATGTTCTGCGAATGGTTGACCGGCGGAATGGGCTGGGCATACGCCGCCTTCCAGAGCCAGCTCTCCTTGACCCAGCTTCGGTCGAACGCGGGGTTGACGCGTTCGAGGGCGGGCAGGAAGCGTTCGAGCAGCTCCTCCTTGCTCAGGGAGAAGTACTCGTGGCCGGGGTCGAGGTAGTCGCCGCAGTAGACGATGTGGTCGCCGCCGTAATGCTGGCGATCCATGAAGTTGGTATGCTCGACGAGCGCCAGGAACGGGAAGCCGGCGTCCTTGGGCAGGCTGTGCCAGTAATAGTCCGTCAGACGCTGGTTGAGCGTGATCACCATCACCACCGCGCCCATCGACTTGAGCCGGCGCAGCCCGGCGGTGTAGCTCTCCGGCAGGTCTGGCGCAAGCCGCGCCATCAGCGCGGGCGAGCTGGTCGAGATGACCGCGTCGTAGGTCTCCGCGCCGGCCGCGGCCTCCACGACGAGACGGCCCCCGGCATGGGGGGCGCGGTCGGAGACCGGCCCCGGCGCGGCCGCCGGCCGGATGCCCGTGATGGGGGTGCTCAGCCGGATGTCCGCGCCCCTTTCGCGCAGCAGCCCGGCAAGCTGATCCATGAAGGCCTGAAAGCCGCCGCGATACGTGCCCAGCCGGGTCGTGCGCGCCTTGATGCGCGCCCAGAACCAGGCCATATTGACCACGTTCAGGTTCTCCTCGCCGAACTTGCCGACGAGCAGGGGCTTCCAGATGGCGTCGTAGATGTTAGAGCCAACCCACCTGCGCAGCCAGGCGTCTGCGGTGACGCGCTCCAGCGGCTGCCACCACGGGATCAGCTTGAGGAAGACGCCCACCGCGCCGAAGCGCAGCAGGTCGAGCAGCGAGAAGTGGCTGACCGTGAACTTGAACGCCTCGACATAGGAGTCGAGGGGGTAGAAGCGGCCCTTGAAGTAGACGACGGTGTAGGGCCGCGCAAAGATCACGCGGTCGCTCCAGCCCAGCTCGTGGATCAGGCCCAGCATGGCCTTGTCGCCCGCGAACCAGTGATGGTAGAACTTCTCGAGGGTCCAGTCCCAGTGGGGGGCCTTGAAGCCGGCGGCCAGGCCGCCGACATCGGCCGCGGCCTCGTAGAGGACCACCTGATGTCCGGCCCGTTGCAGGTCGTAGGCTGCGGCCAGCCCGGCGATCCCGGCCCCGACGATGGCGATCTTACGTTGCGTCACCGCGCTGCACCTGGCCGCGGGGCGCGGCGCTTGTCCCACACAGCCATGCCTATTCCTCGATGACCTCGCCGGGCTCTTCTTCGATGACCGGTTCGCCGGCCAGATAGGCGTCGATGTCGCGGCGGGCCTTCTGGTAGAGCAGCACCAGATCCTCGTCGGAGCCTTTGAACTGCATGACGGTCTGCGTCGCGCAGAGATGACAGCCGCGCATATACTTGAAGCTGCCCTCATGACACTTCACGCAGCCATCCAGGCGTATCATCATCAACGAGAACGCCAGGCTGTCGGGTTCGATCTCCGGCAATCTGGCAATCCGCTGAACCAGCGTCGCCCATTCGGGGCCGCGCAGATCGCGCAGCGGCGGAATGAGCCGCGGGGGAAACAATAATTCGGCCTTCGGATACATAACGTGCCTGTCTAGAAATCGATAGAGATTGGCGCTCTGACGCCAGCGGCCGGGCCGATCGACCCGCCGCTGTCGCCCGAGATCAGGTCGTTGAGCGCGACCAGCAGCGCGGACTGATCGACGCCGTAGGAGCGGCAGGCGCCTTCGAGCGTGTCCACGTCGCTGACGGCGCAGTGCGAACAGCCGCCCAGGTGAAAGCTGGCGAGCACCTCGCGTACCTTCGGGTGGACGCCCATGGCCTCGGCGATGGTCATCCCCGGCGTGAAGATGACCTCTCCCGCCTGTCGGCGCAGGTTCAGCCTGACCTCGCTCAGCCGCTCATCCAGGTGTTTGTTGGTTTCGGCAAGCGCGCCGCGCAGCTCCAGGATGGAGCTGGCCGTGCGATCCATCCGCTCCTGGAGGCCGCTGGCCCGCCGCAGGGCCAGCCCCGCGGCGAGGACGGCAACGATGGCGATGATCAGCGCAAGGGTTGTCATCGGCAGGCTCTCCTCAATAGACGTTCTGCGGGCGTTGCGCCCGGCGGGCTGGCAGGCCGGCCGGGCCGCCGCGGCCTCATGTGACGGTCAGCGTTTCGCCGGGCCGCATGATGACCGGCGTGGCCGTCGTTTGCGCTTTCATCGCATCGGCCACGGCCTGGGCGTCCTGCGCAATCGCGCCGAACGTGTTGTAGTGCATGAGCACCGCCAGCTTCGGCTGCAAGAAGCCGGCCGCCTTGACGGCGTCCTCGGGGCCCATGGTGAAGTTGTCGCCGATGGGCAGCATGGCGACGTCGATCCCCTCCTCGCCGTACAGCTTCATGTCATAGGTCAGCGCGGTGTCGCCGGCGAAGTATAAGACCTTGCCCTCCAGCCACAGCAGAAAGCCGCACGGGTTGCCGCCGTAGGAGCCGTCGGGGAAGCTGGACCCGTGATGCGCGATGGTCAGCTTGACCTTGCCGAAGGGGAACACGCGCGCGCCGCCGATGTGCATCGCGTGGGCCTTGACCTGCTGCTGCTCCATGTAGTTGGCGATCTCGAAGTTGCTGATGACCTCCGCGCCCGTCCGCCGGGCAATCGGCACGGCGTCGCCCAGGTGGTCGCCGTGCGCGTGCGAAACCAGGATATAGTCGGCCTTCACCCGTTCCGGCTTCACGTCGGCCATCGCATTGCCCGACAGGAACGGGTCGATCAGCAGATGCGCGCCCCCGGTCTCGATGCTGAAACAGGCATGGCCGTGATAGGTAAGTTTGACCGTCATGCTATCCCGATCCCTCCGTGATCTGGCTGTCTGTCCGAACTCCGGCCTGCCTCACCCCCTCGGCTCCCCCTCTCCTGACGTTGGGCGAGCCTTCGGCTCGCGCGTCAGGAGAGGGGGATGGGGGGTGCGGGCGCTCAGCAATTTTCGGACAGACGCTCATGTTGCGATCGGCTTGCGGTGGCAGGCTGCCACACGGCCAGCCGCGCCCCTGCTCATTCTGCCGCCACCCGGCTATCCCACATTACTTTTGCTCACCGCCAGCCTTGGCCGCGCGGCGGGCGGCAGCCTCGGCCTTCAGCCGCTCGATCTCCTCCGGGGAGCGTTTGACCGGCGCGGCCGGCTCCGCCGGCGCAGCCGTCAGCGCGATCGGCGTCGGCTTGGCGGCCGGCTTCTCGGCGGGCCTGGCCGCCGGCCTGGCCGCCTTCTCCGCCTCCTTCTCCTTGCGCGCGGCCTCCTCCTCCGCCCACTCGGTCGGGCGGATGCTGGCGTAATAGGTCGTCGGCACGCGCAGCTCGTTCAGGTCGAAGATGAGATCCGGCATCCGGTCATAGGCCGCGATCTCGTAATCGTGGTTCATCTTGATCGCGTCGAAGGGGCAAAACTCCGCGCACAGCCCGCAGTTCATACAGATGGTCGTGTCGATGTAAAACTCCGCGGGCCGGGTGATCGGCTTGCCCTTCTCGTCCCTGTCGCGCACGATCCAGATGCACTGGGGCGGGCAGACCTTGGCGCAGATGCCGCACGCGGTGCAGCGATCCTCGCCGGTCTCCGCCTCATAGATCAGCATCGGGATGTAGCGGAAGCGCTCTGCAAGCTTGCGCCGCTCCTCGGGATACTGCACCGTAAACAGGCCCTCCGGCGGCGTCTCGGTCTGATCCAGCAACTGGCGACCGCCCGCATACCGGCTGGGGATCCGCTTGAGGTCATCGATATAAGTGGCTACGAATTCCTTGAGCGTGACGCTCAAGCCTTTGAGCACACCGGATCCAAACATGATTGCCTCCGTCGTCACCTATCCACTTCGCCAAGCACGATGTCCACCGCACCCAGAATGACCACGGCATCCGCGATCTTGTGGCCGAGGGTCATCTTTTCGAGGCTGGTCAGGTTGATAAAGGTTGGCGCGCGAACATGGTAACGGTAGGGGTTCGGCTTGCCGTCGCTGACGACGAAGAAGCCCAGCTCGCCCTTCGGGCCTTCGATGCGCGCATAGGCCTCGCCCGCGGGCACGCGCACCTGGTATTGTTTCTTGCCCGGCGGCATGATCGGCCCCTCGGGCAGGCCGTCCAGCGCCTGCTTCAGGATGCGCAGGCTCTGGTAGATCTCATCCATGCGGACGCGAAACCGCGCCCAGACATCGCCTTCGGGCCGCGAGCAGACATCGAACTCGAACCGGTCGTAGATGGAGTACGGCTCGGCCCGCCGCACGTCATACGGCACGCCGGAGGCGCGCAGCATCGGCCCGGACATGCTGTAGTTGATGGCCTCCGCGGCGGTGAGCACGCCGACGCCGTGCGTGCGCGACTGGAAGATCTCATTGCCCGACAGCAGGTTCTCGAAATCCTCCATGACCTTCGGCAGGCGGTTCCAGACCAGGTTGCGCGCCCGCTCGACCCACCCCGCGGGCAGATCCGCCATCACGCCGCCGAAGCGCATATAGTTGCACATCATGCGCGACCCGGCCGCGGCCTCGAACAGATCCAGGATCAGCTCGCGCTCGCGCATGCCGTACAGCGCCGGCGTGAAATACGCGCCCAGGTCGTTGAACAGGAAGCCGACCGCGATCAGATGGCTGATGATGCGGGTCAGCTCGGCCATGATGACACGGATATATTCGGCCCGCTCCGGCACTTGCAGGCCCATCAGCTTCTCCACTGCCAGCACGTAGCCCAGGTTGTTCGACATGGAGCTGACATAATCCAGCCGGTCGGTGAAGGCGATGTTCATGATATAGGTGTTGCGCTCGCCGATCTTCTCGTGGCAGCGGTGCAGGTAGCCCATCTCCGGCTCCAGCCCGACCACGTTCTCGCCCTCGACCGCGATCACCATGCGGAACACGCCGTGGGTGCTGGGGTGTTGCGGCCCCATGTTCACCAGGATGCGCTCGGTCCGCAGCCCGTCGCCGTTGCCCGTGGCCTCGTCGACGCCCATGATGCGGCGATACTGCACCTCGGGCGACCGCCACAGATCCGGGTCCCAGCCGACCGGGTAGCTCACATTGTCCTTCCACGGGACGCGATCCTCGGCCCACTGGTGCGCGCCGTCGGGATGGCGGCTCTTGAAGGGCTTGCTCTCCTCCTCGAAGTAGGGCTCTTTGTAGTCCTTACGCAGCGGATGGCCCTCGAACCCCTCCCACAGGAGGATCCGGCGCAGGTTGGGGTGGCCCTCGAAGCGCACGCCCATCAGGTCGTAGACCTCGCGCTCCTGGAAGTCCGCGCCGCGCCAGACAGAGGTGAGCGATGGCATCACCGGGTTGGCCTTGTCGGTGAGCCGGACGCGCAGGACGAGCGCATCCTTCGGCGTCGCCGCGCCGTAGAGATAATAGACGACCTCGAAATACTGCGGCCAGTCGATGCTCGTGACCATGGAACAGTAGTCGTAGCCCTGTTCGTCGCGCAGATAGCGCGCCAGCTCGACGATCCTGTCCGGCGAGACGACCAGGCCGGTCTTCGTGGCCTCGAGCACAGCCCCCGGCACGACTTCGTTATAGGGATGGCTGGCCGCTGCCGTTGCTTGCGCCGTTGCAATGGTTTCTGCTGTCATGCTCTATCCTCTGTCGCTGGCTGCGGGCGGCCGCTGCGGCCGGCCCCGCGCGCCGGAAGCGGGTGTTATCCCTGGTTGGCGGCCTGGGCGGCCTCGGCGATCTTCTTGAGCGCCTCGCGATCCTTCGGGTTGTACAGATCCGGCCCCAGAACCGGCTGCGGGACAGGCTCGTTCAACTGATCCTTGCGATACCACGGCGCGGTCTTGACCGACTGCTTGAAGACCTTCTCGTGCACGCGCATCAGGCCGTAGAGCAGCGCCTCCGGCGTCGGCGGGCAGCCGGGCACGTAGACGTCCACCGGAATGAACTTGTCGATGCCGGAGACGACATTGTACCCCTCCTTGAACGGCCCGCCGGAGGTCGCGCACGCGCCCATCGCCAGCACATACTTGGGCTCGGGCATCTGGTTATACAGGCGCACGATGTTGGGCAGCATCTTCTTGCTGACCGTGCCCGACACGATCATCAGGTCGGCCTGGCGCGGGGAGGCGCGCATGATCTCCATGCCGAAGCGGCTGAGGTCGAAGCGCGCGGCCTGCACCGCGATCATTTCGATGGCGCAGCAGGCCAGCCCGAACATCATCGGCCACATGGAGCGGGCGCGGCCCCAGTTGTAGACGTTGTCTACGGTGGTCAGGAAGACGTTCTTCTTCAGGTCTTCCGGCAATTGCTGCCCTTCCGGCAGCCCATTTGTGGGCAATTGCTGGTTCATGGCACATCCTTGTGGATGACGCGCTCAGTCCGCGGGCAGGAAGCCCGTGCGCTGGCGCTGTTTTTCTTCCATGCGGCCCAAGACATAGACCGTTGCATCTGTGAGATGGCCGATGCTCACCAACCGCCAGCCCTCCGCCAACAGGGCGTTGACGCTGTTGACCTCGTCGTCGTTGCGCACCGTGACCTGGCGCAACTGGCGGAAGCTCTGTTCGGCGGGCGCGAGCGTGGCGCCGACAATATCAGGCATGCTGATCCTCCGGGGTATACGGTCGGAAATCTGCGCCTGTCGGCGCAGGCCCGGCAGCCCTGCGGCTTCGACCGCACCCCGAGTCGATATGGCCTGCTGGCATGCAGTGGCCGCGGCCTCGACCGCATAAAGGATTTTACATTAAAAGGCCCATCTTTGCAAGTAATTTATGGCACTAACGCCGGTCAGCCCCGGACGGCCGTTTCCTGTGCGCCAGTTTAGGGCCAAAGCCGCAAACCATGATACAATGCTTTTCTGTCGGTCGATGATTCCGGCTTATCAGCCATCCGAAATCGCTCTGTTTGCCTCACCTCCTCGGCTCCCTCGTCAGGAGAGGGGGATGGGGGGCGAGGTAAGCCCAGCAGGCTTTCGGGCAGGTTCTTAGTACTACAACGACGGATGAGCTACGTGCAACAACGTTGGTCTTCTGCGATGATCTGGCTTACACGCCGTCTGGCCG
>MWBF01000107.1 GCA_002068935.1 Chloroflexi bacterium ADurb.Bin325 | reverse complement strand
CCTGCGGCGTCGCTCAGCCCGGGGCCGCGCGGCCGGCCGCCGCGACATCCGGCGTACCGTGGCGCGCGATCCTGCGCGCCAGCCTGCCGGCCCTGGCCGTGACCCTGCTGCTGCTCCTGGCGATGGAGAACGTCTTCATCGTCTACGGGGCCTGGCTGGAGAGCGAGTTCGGCCTGGCGACCGCGACGATCGGCGCGGTCTCGGTCGTCATCAGCCTGGCCGAGATGCTGGCCGAGGGGCTGTCCGCGGGGCTGGTGGATCGCCTCGGCAAGCGCCGCGCGGTGCTGGGCGGCTTCGTCCTCCTGCTGCTGGCGCTGTTGCTGCTGCCGCGCCTCTCCGGCGCGCTGGCGACCGCGCTCGCCGGCATGGCGCTGTTCATCTTCGCGTTCGAGTTCACGGTCGTGTCGTTCGTCCCGCTCATCTCCGAGGTCATGCCGTCGGCGCGCGGCCCCGTGCTGGCCCTGAACGTCGCGGCCATGTCCGTGGGCCGGCTCGTCGCCACGCTGACCGCGCCCCGGCTCTGGGCCGCGGGCGGGCTATCTGCCAATGCGCTGGCGTCCGGCGTCATGCTGGCCGCGGGCATCCTGATCCTGTGGCGCGTGGTGCGCGAGCGGTGATGGGGAGGGATGGGGATGGGACGGGCCGCAAAGGCTACGGCACGGCCCGGTAGACGATGAACAGCACGTCGCCGCTCCGCTGGGCGAACCACGCCTGCTGGAGCAGCAGCCAGCCCTGGCTGTTCGCCGCGGCCTCCAGCGCCTGCACCCGGCCCTGGAACACGGTCTGCTCGGCCGCGTGCGCGAGATAGACGTTGTCCTGATCCGTCAGATAGGGCCCGACCCGCCCGACAAACCCCTCGTCCGCGGCGTCCAGCCGGTCATAGCCGAACACCTCGACCGGGTTGACGCGGCCCGCGGTCAGGAAGCGCAGCGGCGCATCCAGCCCCCAGTCCAGCGCGACCGGCGCGCGGTATCCCGCGGCGTCGAGATAATCCGCCAGCCCGTTGATGGCGTCCGAGTGCGCGCCGACGCCGCCGGACAGCGCCAGGACGCGATGATAGGCGAGCGTGCTCCGCAGATCGGTGGCCAGCCACACGAGGCTCAGCGCCAGCCCGACCGCGGCCAGCGCCGGCCGCCAGCGGCCGCGCTCGAACGTCTCCGCAACGGCCAGCCCCGCGGTCAGCGGGATCAACGGCAGCAGCAGCGCAAAATGCGTGACGAACAGGTCGCTGACCGTGAACGCGCTCTGCGCGACGGCCAGCAGCAGCAGCGCGAGCGGCAGCAGGAACGTGGGCAGCGCGCGCGGCGCGCGGGCGGTCAGCCCGGCGGCCCAGGCGACCGCGGCCGCGGCCAGCGCGCCCGCCGCCAGCCAGACCGCCCAGGCGTTGGCCTGCACCTCGCCCAGATACCAAAACTGGTCGCCGCGCAGCAGCGTCGCGGCCTGGCCGAGCCGGGCCGCCAGGTTGGGCAGGTATGCGCTGTTGTCCACGCCGTAGTACGAGCGCCCCAGGTTGCCGAAGATGGAGGTGAGGGTCCCGCCCGTGCGGATGTTGAAGATGATGAGCGGCGTCAGCGGGATCAGGAAGCAGATCGCCGCGCCGGCCCATGTGAGCCAGGCGTCCTTCGACTGCGGCCGCGCTGCGTGCGGCCTCCGCTCAGGATGCCTCCGCAAGGCGAGCCGCTCGGCCGCCAGCAGCGCCAGCCCGACGATGACCAGCGCGCCGATGGCCCACAGAAAGAGCAGCTTGGCGTAGAGGCCCAGGCCCCACAACAGCGCGGTCAGCCACAGCCAGCGCCGCTGCTGGCGCGGGCTGCGCGGCCGCGCCGCCCACCAGCGCAGGCCCGTCCACAGGCTCGCCATAAAGAGCAGCGCGGTCAGGTTGGTGACGAAGACGCCCTGGCGGCTCCAGAACACGAAGCTGGGGCTGACGGCCAGCAGCCCCGCCGCGATCGCGGCCGCGACCGGGCCGTGCAGCCGCCGCGCGATGAGCCAGACCAGCGCCAGCGTCCCCGCGCCGGTCAACAGCGGCAGCCAGCGCAGCGCGACCACGTTGACCCCGCCCACGGCCAGGAACGGCACGGCCAGCAGCACGTTCAGGCTGCCGATATAATCCTGCACCATCAACGGCAGACGCCACGGCCCGACCGTCACCGTGGCGTCGCGAAACGCGGTCACCGGCTGGCCGGTGAGCAACTGCATGGCGTTCAGCCCGGCCTCTTTCGCCTCGTCATAGTGCAGGCCGGGCAGGTCGAGCTGGCGGCTGCCGAGCAGCAGAAACGCCAGCAGCGCCAGGCCCAGGGATGCGACCGACAGCCAGCGGCGGAGCATGGCGCGGCCTACCGCACCGTCAGGGCGACGTCTGAAACGAGGCTCTCGTAGTCATGCCCCATCGCATAGATGCTGACCGAGTTGATGCGCGCCGGCCGGGTCTCCTTCAGCAGCTCGAACAGGTTCGGGGACTCGTAGGTGTACCAGAGGCCGAAGGGCGTCCGCTCGCCCGTCGGCTCCAGATAGGGGCTGCCCGCCGGCGGATCGAAATAATAGAACCCCTGATACCAGTGCAGATCCTTGCCGTAGATGTCGGTGTAGAACAGATCCACCATCACGGGGTACTCGGTGGCCTTCTCGCCGCCGCCCGGCACGCTCTGGTAGAGCAGCTTCACGTCCAGCCGCATCGCGAGCGAGTCGTACCCCTCCACATCCCGGTCGACCGTCTGCATCACGCCGACGCTGTTCGGCACGCCATCCTCCGTCCGGCGGGTGAAGCGGATGGCGGTGCGCCGGCCCTCCGTGACCAGCGCGACCTTGCCCGGCTCGTAGCCGGCCTTGACCGTCGCAAACTGGCTCCACAGCGGCTCCAGCGAGCGTTCGAACGTGCCGTTGAGGATCAGGTTTACGGTGTCGGGCACGGGCAGCGACGGCGCGCTGTCGGCCGCGATCGTGACCCGCTGGCCCGCCCCCGCGTTCACCTGGCGGCCGCCCGCGATGACGTGCGCCTCGCCGGAGCGGATGCGCAACTGCGTCTCGTTGTTCAGGACGGTCACGTCGAAGGTCCCGGGGTCCAGGATGATCTGGCTGTGCGGGGTTGTCAGATAGATCACGACGTCGCGCTGATCCGTCCGCTGGCTGGCGAGGAAGAGCCGGCCGCGCTTCAGCGTGATATCGGTGCGGTGCGGATCCGCGCTGATCTCGAACCGGGGGGTGCGGATGTGCGACAGCGTGATCTCGGTATCGCCCCAGAGCTGGACCGTGGAGAGCACCCGCTCGCCGGCCTCGTCCGTGCTGACCGTCAACAGGCCCTTTGCGCTGGCGTCGGTGATGATCTCGCTGCCTTCGGGCGCGAGCCGGCGCTCGGTCACCGCGGTGCGGTCGCTGGCCCCGCGCACGTGCAGTTGGACGGTCCCCTGGGTGGCCGCGATAAACGCCGTCTTGACGCGCGTCGCGTGCAAGACATAGCTGCGCGTCAGCAGCGGCACGACGACCGCCAGCAGACAGCACGTCAGAAAGCTGGTCGTGAGGATCAGCCAGGCCACCCGCGATGGGTTCTGACGCCAGCTCATGCGCTACCCTTCAGGTTCGTCCCTGTCGAGGTCGCCCCGGCGGATGCGGTCGAGCCACAGACGGGCGTCGGAGTCGGCCGGGTCGGTGTCGAGCGCGGCCTGGAAATGCGTGGCCGCGGCAAAGAGGTCGTTCCGTTCGAGATAGATCAGGCCCAGATTGTAGTGCACGTGCGGCGCGGCCGGGTTGAGGGAGAGCGCACGCTCGAAGGCCGCGATGGCCTGATCCTGCTGCGCGCGCTCGGCAAAGGGCAGCTTGCCGAGATAGGCCGCGGCCAGGTTGGCCCACACCGTGGCGTTGTGCGGATCGAGCTGCGCGGCGCGTTCGAGCACGGGCACGGCCTTTGCGTGCTTGCCCTGCAAGATGTAGGCGCTGCCGAGGTTGAGCGCGGCGTCCACGCTGTCCGGCTCCAGCTCCAGCGCCCGGCTCAACAGCGGCGCGGCCTCGCCGGGCCGCCGCGCCATCAGGAGCCGCGCGCCCTCGTTGAGCAGCGCGCGCACATCCGCTGCGCCGGCCGGCGGCGTCCTGGCCGGCCGCGGCAGTTGCGGCGGGCGGCGCTTAGCCATGCCGACCTGCGCCGTCAATACCAGTCGTCTTCGTCGTCCTCGTCATCTTCGTCGTCTTCGTCATCGAAATCATCGTCGAACTCGCCGTCGAGATCATCGTCGTCCCATTCGTCCTCGTCGTCGAACGCGAGGTCGGCGTCGTCCTCGTCGAGGAAATCCTCGTCCGCGAGCTCGTCATCCTCGGCGTAGAGCAGCTCCTCGTCCGGCTCCTCGTCCAGGTCATCGTCGTCGCGCAGCCGCGCGCGGCCCGTCTCGCCCAGGACATCGTCCAGCCGCGCGGCGCCGAAGTCGAGCTCGTCCAGCGCATCCTCCGCGGCCTGGGCCAGCGCCTCGTCGCCGCTCCTGGCGAGGGCCTGCAACGCCCGTTTTGCGGCCGGGCCGCCGATCTTGCCGAGCGCGGCGGCGGCCGCCTCGCGCACGCCGCCGTCCGGGTCGTCCAGCCGCCGGATCAGCGTCTGGACCGCCTCGCGCAGCGCCATCTCGCCGGCCGCAGTGGCCGCCTCGAAGCGCATCGCCGGCTCCGGGCTGCTCAGCTCGGCCATGACCAGCCGCGCCCAGCGCCGATCCGTGCTGCGGCCCATCGCAAACAGCGCGCTCTGGCGCATGAGCTCGCTCTCGTCGAAGTATGCGTTCTGGATCAGCGCGGGCAGCTCCGGCATGCTGCTGTACGCCAGGCTCTCCAGCGCGCGCCGGCGCACCTCGACCGGCTCGCCGGCCCGATACCAGGTCAGGTGCAGCGCCTCTTCGGCCACGCGCGCCAGCTCATCGGCAATCTCGCCGAGCGCGCCGAGCAGCATGAACCGGCCCAGCGACGTCGCGGCCGCCGCGCGCACCTCCGTCTCGGGGTCATCTTGCAGCAGGCCGACCAGCGGCGTGATCAGGTTGGTCCGCTCGTCCTCCCACAGCCCCTCGATGGCAAGCCGTCGGATGCGGGCGTCGGGGTCGCGCAAAAAGGTGCGCAGGATGGCGTGAAAGTTGAGATGGATGTTCACCTCCGCCTGCTCGACCAGGGTCGTGACCAGTTCGAACCGGCGGGAGGCGTCGAGCGCGGCCCAGGCCTCGAGAAAGGGGCCCATCTCGCTGCGCGCGAGATCGGACAGATCGGTCAGGTCGATACTGCGCACCGGTCTTGTTTCGTCGATAATCTTTGCCAGTAATGCCCGGAGGTTTTCCGACATGCTTCCTTATCCCCAATAAAAGGCCCGCATACCGCTGGACGGACTGAGCGGGATCACCCGCTCGCCGCCCTGGCCGTCCGTCGTGACCTGGACGACCCGCACGAACCAGGTATATTTGCGATCCGGCTGATCCGCCCGCAGATAGAGCCACGTAGGGACCCGGCTGCCCGCGGCCGTCGTGACCCACCAGTGCTCCTGCGGCCCGCCCTGCTCGACCCAGCGAACCACGATCTGATACTGCTGCGCGGCGGTCATCCCGGGGACCGGGTTCCATTGCAGCTCGATGATGGCGTTGTTCCCGCGATACGAGGCCTGGTCGCCGGGGCCGACGAGCACCGGCGCGGGCAGGTCGGGCGCAGGCGGCGGCGCGGGCGGCGGCGCGGCGGTCGCGGTCGCAGCCACGGTCGCCTGGGCAACCGCGGTCGCGGGCGGCGCTTTCGTGGCCGTCGGCGCAGCCGCGGAGCCGGCCACGGGGATGGTGAGCTCCTGGCCGATGCGCAGCACGGACTTCGAGGTCAGGCCGTTGGCGCGGGCCAGCTCCTCCCAGGTGATGCCGAACTTGCCCGCGATGATGGAGAGGTTGTCGCCCGACTGGACCTTGTATTTCGTCGGCTCGGCGCGCGGCGCGGCCGGCGCGGCCGCGGCCGCGGACCCCGCCGTCGGGATCTTCAGCTCCTGCCCGACCTGCAACACCGACCGGCTGCTCAGGCCGTTCGCCCGCGCCAGGGTCTCCCAATCGATGTTGTAGCGGGCCGCGATCGCCGACAGCGTATCGCCCGACTTCACCTTGTACGTCACCTGCCCGGCCGGCGGCGCGGGCGTCGCGGTGGGCGCGGCGGTCGGCTCCAGCGTCGGCGTCGCGTTCGGTTCCGGCGTCGGGGTCGCGGTAGGCTCCGCGGTCGGCTCCAGCGTCGGCGTCGCGGTGGGCATATCCGTCGGCGCTTCGGTCGGCGCATCCGTGGGCGGGGCCGCGACGGGCGTCGCGGTCGCGGCCGGCGTCGCGCTCGCCTGCTCGACGGCAACCGTCGGCGTGGCGGGCTGTTCCGCTGCGGCTGCCGCGGTCGGCGGCGCAGCCTCGGTCGCAGGCGGCTTCTCGTCGCGCATCGCGAGCTCCTGCGGCGCGGAGGTGGCCTTCGCCGGCCGCTCCTCATCGCGGACCGGCCCGATCACCTGCACCAGGCTGGCGAGCCGCTCGCGCGTGGTCGTGACCTGCGCAATCGCAGACTCGACCGGCAGCTTGCCCAGGCCCCACAGCCCCACCACGCCGACGACCGCCAGCCCGGCCAGCCAGGCCCCCCAGCGCGGCCCCGCGGGCCGCAAGTTGCGGCCGCAGTGCGGACACACGCTGAGGCCCAACGGCACGCGGCTGTGGCAGTTCGAGCACGTGACCGCAGCGATGCGCCGTCGCTGGCGCGCGCCGCATTCCGGGCAAAGCACCACCCCCTGGTGGAGGGGCGCTCCGCAGCGTTTACAGTACATGGGTCATTCCCCTATGGATGGACGCGGAACGACCGAAGATCGAAGATGGAAGAAGGAAGAGGCGGCGAAATCTTGCATCTTCCTTCTTCCCTCTTCAATCTTCGATCATCGCGCGTCCGAATTTCAACGGCCCCCGAGGGTCGGAAACGTGCCGTTGAGCAGGGAGCCGATCTCGCGCACCGTGAGCAGGCCGACCAACAACAGCAGCAGCCCGAAGCCGATCAGATGCACCATGCCCTCGCGCGCCGGCTCGATACGCCGGCGGCGCACCGCCTCGATCGCGATAAAGAGCAGCCTGCCGCCGTCCAGCGCGGGCAGCGGCAACAGATTGGTGATGCCCAGGGCCGCGCTCAGCAGCCCGACAAACGACAGGATCGGCTGGATGGAGTCGATTGCCAGCGCGGAGCGCACCACGTCGCCGGTCGTGGCCGCGATGCCCACCGGCCCCATGAAGCCCATATCGGCGATGGGGCGGCCCTCGCGAATCAGGGTCGCCGGGATCGCAAAGGTGAGATAGATGATGTTGCCCAGCATCCGCACGCCCGCGGAGATGGCCTCCAGGGGCTGCGCCGGGCGGATCGCCACGCCGATCTGCACGCCCAGCGCGCCCTCGTTTGCGGGCGGATGGGCGCGCGGGGTCATGGTGAGCTCCAGCGTCTGCTCGCGGCCGGTCGCCGGGTCGGTGCGCACGAGGGTGTACACCACCGGCTCGCCGAGGTGCGCGCTGGTGTAGGTCTGCAAGTCGGTCATGCTGGCGAACGGCTCGCCGTTTGCGGCGATCAGCCGGTCGTCCACGCGGAGGCCCGCCTGCTCGGCCGGCGAGCCGGCCGCGATGGCCTTGACGACCGCGCCGGGCTTGCTGGCGTCGGGCACGCCCTGCATGAAAGCGAGCGCCGTGAACATGACGATCGCCAGGATGAAGTTCATCACCGGCCCGGCGAGCAGCGTAGCCGTGCGCGCCAGCCGCGACGCGGCCGCAAAGCTGCCCGGATCCGTGGGGTCATCCTCCCCGCGCATCCGCGCAAAGCCGCCGAACGGGATCGCGTTGAGCGAGTAGATCGTGCCGCCGCGCTCGAACAGCTTGACCACGCGCGGCGGAAAGCCAAGCCCGAATTCCTCTACGATGATGCCGTTGCGCTTCGCAACCAGCAGATGGCCCAGTTCATGGATGAACACGACGACGCCCATCACCACGATGAACGACAACAACGTCAAACCCATGTATTCCTCACGTTCCTCTCCGCGCCGGCCGGCGTCGGCTGCCCGGCCGACGCGCGCCGCTGCGAAACATTATACTCGGCCTCAGCATAACAAACAAAACTCTCTTTTTCAGCAGCAATAATTCCAAAGTAATTGGCGACGCGGCCTCACCGCCACGCGGCCACGACCGCGGCCAGCAGCGCGGCGTCCTCCTCCGGCGCGACCGTGCGCGGGTCGAGCAGCAGCCGGTCGTCCGCGATGCGCGCGATCACGGGCGGCTGGCCCGCGCGCAGCGCAGCGGCCAGCGCATCGGGCCGGTCGGTCGTCAGCGCCACCGCGCGCGTGGGGACGGTCTCCCCCGGCAGCGAGCCGCCGCCGACCGTGGACGCGGCCGCCACGACGGTCGCGGGGATGCCCGCGGCGCGCAGGTGCGCGGCGTAATTGCCCGCGCGCGCGGCCAGCGCATCCAGCGGCGCGGCCAGCATCCGCCAGACCGGGATCGCGGTCTCCGCCTCCCCGCGCAGATAGTGGAGCAGGGTGGCCTGGAGCGCGGCCAGCGTGCTCTTGTCCACCCGCAGCGCACGGGTGAGCGGGTGTTGGCGCAGGCTGGCGATCAGCGCGGCCCGGCCGACGATGAGGCCGGCCTGCGGCCCGCCGAGCAGCTTGTCGCCGCTGAACGTGACCAGGTCGGCGCCGGCCGCGATGCTCTCCTGCACCACCGGCTCCGGGCTGATGCCGAAGCGGGCCGTGTCGAGCAGCGACCCGCTGCCCAGGTCGTCCACGACGGGGACGCCGTGCTCGCGGCCCAGCGCCACCATGTCCGCGAGGGCCACCTCAGCGGTGAAGCCGATCTGCTTGAAGTTGGAGGAGTGGACGCGCAGCAGCAGGGCCGTGTTCGGCCCGATGGCGTCGCGATAGTCGCGCAGGTGCGTCCGGTTGGTCGTGCCGACCTCGACCAGTTGCGCGCCGCTCTGCCGCAGCACATCGGGGATGCGGAACCCGCCGCCGATCTCGACGAGCTGGCCGCGCGAGATGACCACCTCGCGGCCGCGCGCCAGCGCGGAGAGCACGAGGAAGACCGCGCCCGCGTTGTTGTTGACCACGAGCGCGGCCTCCGCGCCGGTCAGCCGCCGGAGCAGCGCGTCCGCATGGATGTAGCGCGAGCCGCGCTCGCCCGCGGCCAGGTCGTATTCCAGGTTGCTGTAGCCCGCGGCCACCGCATCCATCGCGCGGCGCGCGGCGTCGCTCAGCGGCGCGCGGCCCAGGTTGGTGTGGATGATGACGCCGGTCGCGTTGATCGCGGCCGCGAGCGTGCCGCGGGCCAGCGCGGCGAGCCGCGCCGCGGCCGCCGCGGCCAGCGCATCCGCGGCGGGCACGGCCGCGCGGCCATCCGCCGCGGCCGCGCGCGCCTCGGCCAGCACCTCGCGCACCGCGTCCAGCGCCAGCTCGCGGCCGTGCTCGGCCAGCGGCCCGGCCAGCGTCGGGTGGCCCAGCAGCCGATCCACGCCCGGCAGCCGCCGCCGCGCATCGCCCCTCGTCTCGTCGCCCATCGCATCCCCCGTTCGTAGTGGGCGCTTCAGCGCCCTCACATACAACCCCGTTGGGCCAAACCCGCCCCCATCCCCCAACCCCTTCCCCCGTCCCGACGGGGGAAGGGGCATTCCCTCCCCCGCACAGCGGGGGAGGGCTGGGGTGGGGGCTAAACTCAGCCCCCATCCCCCAACCCCTTCCCCCGTCCCGACGGGGGAAGGGGCGTGCTCCCTCCCCTGCGCAGCGGGGGAGGGCCGGGGTGGGGGCCGAACTTAGCCCTCTGGCTCGGTCGGAGACCGGCCAGAGCAGGGGTGGGGGCGTACCCCGTTCGCAGTGGGCGCTGAAGCGCCTACTACGAACCCGGCCGCACAAACAAACGGCCCGGCTCCCCCGCCCCAGCCGCAGAGAACCAGGCCCTCCAATCAAGTCACTTCCAGCTTCCAGCTTCCAGCATGGGCGAAGAGGGGCTCGAACCCCCGACCTCCTCGGTGTAAGCGAGGCGCTCTGACCGGCTGAGCTATTCGCCCTGGGCGTCCGCCTCAGCGGACGCACGCCATTATAGCGCAAGGGGCCGCGGCCGTCAACAGGAATTCCAAATGTACGCGCGAGTGCAGGCATTCTGAGCGGAGGGCGTTGCCAGGCAACGCACGCAGTCGAAGAACGCCGGCACGTTCTGCATCCTTCGACTGCGTCCGCCGCAAGCGGCGGCCTCCGCTCAGGATGCTTTGCGGCCTACATTTGGAACTGCTGGGCCGTCAACGAATCCGACCACGAATGAACGAATTGCCGTCCCCGACCAATATTCGTTCATTCGTTCCGTCATTCGTTGACGGCCGCGGCGGCCCCCCGCAGCAGCGCCTCCGCCTCCGCGGGCGTCACCCCCAACACGCGCGCCGCCCCCGCGGGCACGCCCGCATCCCCGCTCGCCCGCCAGAGCCAGGCGAGGCTCTCAAGACGCGTGCCTATACGATATTCATCCTTGAAATCGACACCGATTTGTAAAGCAAGAAGATAATACTTGAGCGCCTGTTCCCATTGCCCCTGTTCTTCGGCCACCATGCCCAACTGGTGGTACGTGCTCGCCTGGCTGTAGCGGTCGCCGAACTCGACGTAGATCTCCAGCGCCTGCCGGTAGTAGCCCTCCGCGCTCGCCCACTGCCGCTGCTCCTGCGC
>MWBF01000106.1 GCA_002068935.1 Chloroflexi bacterium ADurb.Bin325 | reverse complement strand
ATGACACCCAGGAGTCCCGGCAGGGGCGGCCAGCCCGTAAAGCGGCAGAGCCCGTTATTTCAGGACATCCGCAAGCGCGTTGCACACGACCGGCAGGTTGGCGCGGGTCATCCCCGCAACGTTGATGCGGCCCGAATCCACGATGTAGATCGAGTGTTCCTCGCGCAGCCGCTTCACCTGCTCCTTGTTCAGCCCCGTGAACGAGAACATGCCGTACTGCTGGCCGATGAAGGAGAAGTCACGGTCGAGGCTCAGGTCGGCCAGGCCCTGGACAAACAGGCGGCGCATGCTGTTGATGCGGTCGCACATGGCCGTCACCTCGGCCTCCCACTCGCGGCGCAGGTCGGGCGTGTTGAGGATCGTGGTAACGATCTTCGAGCCGTGGGCCGGCGGGTTGGAGTAGTTTGCGCGGATGAGCGTCTTGATCTGGCTCAGCGCGGCCTCCGCCAGGTCCGCGCTGCGCGCGACGAACGTCAGCGCGCCCACCCGTTCGTTGTAAAGCCCGAAGTTCTTGGAGAACGACGAGGCGACCAATACCTCGTCCAGCCGGCGGCAGAGCAGTTGCACGCCGGCCGCGTCGGGCTCAAGCCCCTGCGCCAGCCCCTGGTACGCGAAGTCGATGAACGGGATCAGGCGGCGCCGCTCCAGGATGTCGGCCACCGCGCCCCACTGTTCGAGCGTCAGATCCACGCCGGTCGGGTTGTGGCAGCACGCGTGCAGCAGCACCACGTCGCCCTCGGGGATCTGCTCCAGCGTCGCGGCCATCCGGTCGAAGGCCAGGCCGTTGGTCTGAGCGTCGAAGTAAGGGTAGGTCTCCACGGCCAGGCCCGCGGCGCGCATGACGCCGGGGTGGTTCGGCCAGGTCGGCTGGCTGAGCCAGACGCGCGCATCGGGCTTTGCGCGCTTGATGAAATCCGCCGCGACGCGCAGCGCGCCCGTGCCGCCGGGCGCGTGGATGGTCACGGCCCGCCTGGCCTCCACCGCGGGATGCTGGCCCAGGATGAGCGACTGCACGCAGGCGGCGTATTCCGGCGCGCCGGCGATGCCCAGATAGCTCTTGCTCGTCTCCTGTTCCAGGATGGCGGCCTCGGCCAGCTTGACCGAGCGGAAGATGGGGGTGTTGCCGCTTTCGTCTTTATATACGCCCGCGCCGAGATTGATCTTGGCGGGGTTCGGGTCGCGTTTGAAGGCCTCTTCCAGGCCCAGGATCGGGTCGGGCGGCGCCATTTCGATCTTTTCGAACATGGGTCATGCTCCTGATGGAGGATAGGTCACACAAGGGGCCATTTTATCACATCCTGCCCCGGTTGCATGCACGCGCCAGGTGTGCTACATTCAGGCCATGATACGGACTTTGCAGCAAACCACAGATGTATCGCAGATCGCGGAGATGCTGCGCGGCGCGCGCCATGCCGTGGCGCTCACCGGCGCGGGGATCAGCACCTCCTCCGGCATCCCGGACTTTCGGAGCGCGCACGGCGGGCTGTGGCGACAGGCCGATCCGCTGGAGGTGGCCTCGCTGTGGAGCTTCCACGCGAACCCCGCGGCCTTCTATCGCTGGCTGCGCCCTCTGCTCAGGCAGATGCTCGACGCCCGGCCCAACCCCGGCCACCGCGCGCTCGCCCGGCTCGAGGCCGCGGGGCATCTCCGGACGGTCATCACGCAGAACATCGATTCGCTCCATCAGGCCGCGGGCAGCCGCAACGTGCTCGAGCTGCACGGCCACGCGCGCACGTTTAGCTGCCTGAGCTGCGGCCGGGCTGAGCCGGCGGATGCGCATCTGGCCGCGATCCTGGATGGCCGGACGCCGCCGCCCTGCGCGGCCTGCGGGGGGCTGCTCAAGCCGGACGTGACCCTGTACGGCGAGCCGCTGCCCTTCGACACGCTCAGCGCGGCGCAGCAGGCCGCGCTGGCGTGCGACCTCATGCTGGTGGTCGGCACCTCGCTCGAGGTGATGCCGGCCGCGGATCTGCCGCGGCTGGCCCGGCGACGCGGCGCACGGATCGCGCTGATCAACCTCACGCCGACCCCCCTGGATGCGGAGATGGACGTCGTCGTCCGTGCGGACGCAGCGGATGCGCTGGGCGAGGTCTGCCGCGCCCTGTGCGGGTAGGCCCGCCGTGTGGCGCGGGGCCTTTTGCCGATCTCGGCCGCCCGCGGCCGCGCGCGGCCGAACGAGCTGAAAGGAGAGAGGATGGACAAGCTGCCGCTGGTTCTGGTCAGCCACGCGCTGCCCGAGGGGTGGCTGGCGTCGCTGGAGGGCCGCTGTCGGACGATGGTCGGCCCGGCGAACGCGACCGCGCTCGCGGCGGAGCTGGCCGCGCATCTGCCGGAGGCGGAGGGCCTGTTCAGCCTCCTGACGATCCCGGTCGATGCGGCGCTGCTTGCGGCCGCGCCGAGGCTGCGCGTGGTCAGCAACATGGCCGTCGGCTACGACAATGTCGATGTGGCGGCCTGCACGCGGCGCGGCATCCCGGTCGGCAACACCCCCGGCGTGTTGACCGACGCCACCGCGGATCTGGCGTTTGCGCTGCTGCTTGCGGCCGCACGTCGCCTGCCGGAGGCGAGCGCGGATGCGCGGGCCGGCCGCTGGACGACGTGGGAGCCTGCGGGCTGGCTGGGCGCGGATCTGACGGACGCGACGCTCGGCATCGTGGGCATGGGGAAGATCGGGTACGCGGTCGCGCGCCGCGGCCATGCGTTCGGCCTGCGCATCGTCTACACCGATCCCGGGACGCACGACGCGGCGGAGCGCGAGTTCGGCGCGACGCGCGTGCCGTTCGACGCGCTGCTGAGCACGAGCGACTTCGTCTCGCTGCACTGCCCGCTGACCGCGGCGACGCGCGGGCTGATCGACGAGGCGGCCCTGCGGCGGATGAAGCCGTCCGCCATCCTCGTGAACACCGCGCGCGGCCCGGTCGTGGATCAGGAGGCGCTCTACCACGCGCTGAGCGAGGGCTGGATCGCGGCCGCGGCGCTGGATGTCACGACGCCGGAGCCGCTGCCCGCCGGCCACCCGCTCTACGATCTGCCGAACTGTCTGATCGCGCCGCACATCGGCTCGGCGACGCACGGCACGCGCCGGCGCATGGCCGAGCTGGCCTGCGCCAACCTGCTGGCCGGCCTGTCCGGCGAGCGCCTGCCGCACTGCGTCAACCCGGCGGTGTACGGGTAGCGGTCAGGCCTCCACCCTGGCCCCCGTTGCGCAGGGGAGGGAAGTGGGATGGGGGCCAACCAGGCCCCCACCCTGGGCCCCCGCTGCGCAGGGGAGGGAATGCGCCCCTTCCCCCGTGAAACGGGGGAAGGGGTCGGGGGATGGGGGCCAACCAACCCCCACCCTAGCCCTCCCCCGCTGCGCAGGGGAGGGAAGCGGGATGGGGGCCGTTTTGTCCCCCGTTACTTGCCCGCCAGCGCGCGGTAGCCGATGACGTGCAGGCCGCTGTCGCGGACGAACGCGGCCAGCTCGTCGCTCATGAACGCCTCGTAGTCCGCGACGCGGCTGCGCCAGTCGGGCGTGATGGCCCGCAGTTCCGGCGTGTCCTGCGCCGGGTGGATGATGAAATGGGTCAGCCCCCGCGGCAGGCCGCCGAGCACCGCCCTGGCCCGCGCGATGCGGTCGTCCGACGTGCCCAGGTCGAGCCCGATCACGGCATCGACCAACGGCGCGCCCTCCTCCTCCAGCCCGCGCACCGCGGCCGCGGCCTGAACCGCGATCTCCGCGTCATAGCCCCACGCGCGCCAGCCCGCCTCGTCCCAGCGCGGGATCATGGCCGGCAGGCCGTGCCGGCGGGCCAGGTCGAGATAGCCGAAGATGAACTTCGGGTGCGCGATGGTCCCCATGTGCGTGTCGATGTGGGTTGCGGCGATGCCCGCGGATAGCGCCTGCTCCACCTGCGCGGCCAGCTCCGCGCTCCCGGCGGCGGCGTCCGCGTGCGCCCAGACCTCCGTCGGGCTGCGCCACAGATAGCCCTCGGCGTCGAGCAGCCCGCTGGCCGGGTCGCGCGTGGACACCGGCCCCCAGCGATAGTGATCCCATTCGCTGTTCAGCGTGAGGTGGACGCCCATGTCCACGGCGGGATGCTCGCGACAGTAGGCCGCGACCGCGGGGAACCACGGACAGGGCGTCATCGTCGCGCCGGAAGAGACGAGGCCGAACTCGGCCAGCTCCGCAAACGCGGCCAGGCTGGCGTGGCACATGCCGACGTCGTCGGCGTGGATGATGACCACGCGGTCGTCCGCGGCGAAGCCGAGCTTGCGCAGTATCGGGTTGGGTTGCACGAAACTCCTCCTGATCCGGGAATGGGCCGCCGGATGTCTATGCCCCCACGATGTCCGCGGCCGTCGCCCTCAACAGGCCCAGGAGCGGCTCGACCGGCACGAGGACGCCCGCGCCGACCTTGCCCGCGCTGATCTCGATGCGGTCGAAGAGCAGCACGGTCTCGTCGATGACGACGGGCCAGCCCCGATCGAGCAGGGCCAGCGGCGAGATGCCGCCCTTCTGCAATCCGGTCAGCCGTTCCGCATCGCGCTGCGGGGCCATCTGCACCTTCTTCTCGCCCGCGGCCGCGGCCAGCTTCTTGAGGTCGAGCTGCGAGTCGCCGGGCACGAGGGCCAGGATCGGCCGCGCGGCGGGCCGGTCGGGCAGGACGACGAGCGTCTTGAACGTCTGCTCCGCGGGGAAGCCGAGCACGGCCGCGACCTCGGCCGCGGAGAGGTGCTCCTTGACCTCGTAGCTGACCGGCTCATACGGGATGCCGTGCCCCTCCAGGACCCGCATCGCCAGCGTCTTTGTGATCTTCATGCGCCCTCCCGGACGCGGTGCTGCACCGGCCCGGAACCAAATAGTTTGGGGCGGCGTCAGCGTCTATGATATAATGCTGCGCGCCCGGTCGGCCAGATCGGTGTCGATCAGCGCGCCCGCGCATCGTCCGGCGCGCAGGCCTGATATCCTGCCAACGGGCACGGATCCTGGACGACCGTTTCAGCTTCGGACGTCCTCTTGCCGGGCTACTTTCTGCAAGGAGGCAAAACTCATGCACCGCTCACCGTGGTTGAGCATTTTACTCGTCTTTACGGTGTTTGTCACGCCCCTGGGTGGGCTGCTGTTGGCTCCTGCCGCGGTGGAGGCCGCCCCGCTGGCTCAGACGGCCGCGGCCGACGACGAGATCGTCGTCATCGAGGCCGGCACCGGGCGCGTTCGCGTGATCGATCCGCACACGCCTGCGGGGTACAAGCCGGTGGTCTGGGATTCAGGCGCGGACGTGGGGTTTGTGACGGTGGCGGCCGGCGACTTCAACGGTGACGGCGACCAGGAGCTGGTGGCCATCGGCGGCACGCGGCTCAAGGTGTTCGACCCCGTGGTCCAGCCGGGCAAGGCGGAGGTCGGCTTCTCGACGACGGTGGCGGCCGGGCGCGCCTTCCGGCTGATTGCGACCGGCGACTTCGACGGCGACGGCCGCGATGAGATCGCGGTCACGGATTTCTCCGGCAACCAGGAGACCCTGCGCATCTTCGACGGCGGGGCCAACGGCACGCCGGGCGAATGGCGCGAGGTGCTGTCGGCGACCTACGGCGCGCTGTGGGCCGACATGGCCACCGGCGACACGAACAACGACGGCAAGGACGATCTCATCCTCGCGCGCTCGTCCGACGCCATGCTCACGCTGTACAGCGGCGCGGGCCTGGCCGCGGGCCAACTGGTCAAGCTCTACGAGGCCAAGTACAACTTCCCGTGGACCGCGGTGGCGATGGGCAACATCTCGAAGCTCTATGCGGGCAGCGAGGTTGCGCTGAGCCGCACCCAGGTGCAGGGTTATTACGACTCCATCATCATCTTCCGGCTGGCCGGCTCCGTCCTGGAGAACCTGCCGCAGGAGAACGCGACCAACCGCAAGTTCTACCCCTACTTCCGCTCGCTCGCGACCGGCGACCTGAACGGCGACCAGGATGACGAGATCGTGGCCCTGCGCGATCCGGGCGTCGACAACATCTCACTGATTGTCCTCAACCCGAACGGCCAGGTCATGCGGCAGTTCGAGGTGAAGACCGGCTTCGGCGCAAACGCGTTCAAGCTCGTGCGCACGGGCGATGTGGACGGCGACGGCCGCGCTGAGATCCTGATCCAGCGCGGGGATCGCATCCGCATCTTCACCGAGCCCGAGCTCTCGGACGCGTTCACGGACATCACCGGGTCTTTCTACACGGCGGGCAGCGTCTCCAACTTCCCGACGATGGCCGTGGCGAACCTGGACGGGGCCGGGATACCGCTGGGCCCCACGCTGACCGTCACGCCCGGCAGCCTGACCTTCAACCTGGAGTACAGCCAGGCCGTCACGCCGCAGGCGCTGCGCGTCGAGAACAGCGGCACGGCGACGCCGATCAACTGGCAGGCTCAGGTCGTCACGGCCTCGCCGTGGCTCATGCTCAGCAAGACGAGCGGCGTCACGAACGATACGGTCAACGTGAGCATCGACACGCGCGCGGTCGGCCCCGGCACATATAACGGGACGATCCGCTTCACCTCGAACACGCCGGGCGTCGTGGGCGCCACCCAGGACGTGCAGGTCACGCTGAACCTGACCGGCGTCGGCATGGTGGTGACGCCGAACCGCGTGTCGTTCGAGGTCGAGTACGGCGCGACCGCGGAGAAGACCGTCTCCATCACCAGCGCGGGCGGCAGCGCCCAGTTCAACTGGCAGGCCACGGTCATCGACGGCGACGCGTGGCTGAGCACGGCGCCCGTGCAGGGGACCAGCCCGTCGGCCATGCGCGTCATCGTCAACGCGACCGCGGCCGGCCCCGGCGTCAAGCAGGGGACGATCCGCGTGTCCGCGCTGGATCCGAACGTGGCGAACGGCGTGCAGTATGTCACCGTGGATCTCAACGTGCCCGATCCGGGCTTCGTGGTCATGCCCAAACAACTGACTATCTTCCAGGAGAGCACCGGCCCCACCGTCACAAAGCAGATCAGCATCTGGCGGCCCGGCGGCTCGGTGAGGTGGATCGCGAGCGCCGTGGATGTGCCGACCGCGGATGCGGTTGCCGCGCTGGCGGCCGACGGCCGGCTCGTCGTCACGGAGCAGGGCGTGACCGTCGACGGCGTCACGGCCGTGCCTGCCTGGATGAACGTGAGCGTCAAGCCGGGCACGGCCAACGGCCGCTATCAGGCCGTCATCACGATCGTGGCGGATGACCCGACGCTGGCCAACCGCATCCAGACGGTCGAGGTGTCCGCCGTCGTGCTCGACGAGGTGCAGACGCTCTTCCTGCCGCTGCTCATGCGTTAGCGGCTGCTGACGGTTAAGCGTCCCCTCTTCCGAGACTCGATAAGTCTCGAAAGAGGGGATTTGTTTTAAGGGTCTGTTTGAGAGTTGTTTTGCCTCACCCCCCGGCCCCCTCTCCTGACAGGCGAGCTTCCGGCTCGCCTGTCAGGAGAGGGGGAGTTGAGGGGGTTCGGGCGCCGGAAATTGCTCTGGCCGGTCTCCGACCGAGCCAGGGGCACGGTCAGAGACCGGCCCCAGCAAGTTGCTCGCCCGCCAGGAGAGGGGGAGTTGAGGGGATGAGGTCGGGCACTGTATGCGCATATACAGCCTCGCGGGCCGGTCTGTGGCTTAATCGGGTTCTCCGGGCCGGCGGGGAAAGGTTGGGCCGGCGCTCTGCCCGGCCCCGTGCCCCGCCCGAAGCTGTAGCATTCTGCCCGGCAATGCGCGAAGGGGGGCGCCATGATGAAGCGACTTGGAGCAGCATTCCTGATACTGGCCCTGGCCCTGGCGATCAACGCCTGTGCGGGCAGGGAGGCCGCGGCCACGCCCACGGTCATGGCCGCGGCCAGCACCGCGCCGGCCCCCGCCGCGACCGAGACGGCTGCGCCCGCGCCGACGGAGGCCGCGCCGGAAGCCGCGGCCGCAGAGCCGACGGCCGACGCGGCTGCCGCGGCCGCCTATGCGACCGACCTGAGCCGGGTGCGGATCAGCGTGGAGTCGCTGGTCACGGGGCTGGCGGAGCCGGTGTGGCTGACCCATGCCGGGGACGGCAGCGGGCGGCTCTTCGTCATCGAGAAGCCGGGCCAGATCCGTATCATCCGGGACGGCCAGCTCGTCGCGACGCCGTTCCTCGACATCCGCGACCGGGTCGGCAGCAATGCCAGCGAGCAGGGGCTGCTCGGCCTGGCGTTTGCGCCGGACTATCCCCAGAGCGGGCGTTTCTTCGTCGACTACACGGATAAACGCGGCAACACGGTGATCAGCCGGTTCCAGGTGAGCGCGGACCCGGATGTGGCCGACCCGGCGAGCGAGTTCAAGGTGCTCGGCTTCGACCAGCCCGCGTGGAACCACAACGGCGGCGAGCTGATCTTCGGGCCGGACGGCTATCTGTGGATCGGCACGGGCGACGGCGGCGCATCCAACGACCAGTTCGGCAACGGGCAGAACCCCGCCACGCTGTTGGGCAAGATGCTGCGGCTGGACGTGACCAGCGACCCGACGCAGCCGTATCTGATCCCCGCGGACAACCCGTGGGTGGATGCGGACTGGAACGGCCGCGATGTGGCCGACGAGATCTGGGCGGTGGGGCTGCGCAACCCCTGGCGTTACAGCTTCGACCGGGCGACCGGCGACCTGTGGATCGCGGACGTGGGGCAGAACACCTACGAGGAGGTCAACCGCGTGCCGGCCGGCTCGGCGGGCGGCCTGAACTTCGGCTGGTCCATCATGGAGGGGCTGCACTGCTTTGCCGCGCAGAACTGCGACCAGACGGGCCTGGTGCTGCCGGTGGCCGAGTATCGCCACGGCGCGGACGGCTGCTCGGTCACGGGCGGCTACGTCTACCGGGGCGCGGCCTTCCCGGAGCTGGCCGGCGCATACCTCTTCAGCGACTTCTGCAGCGGCAAGATCTGGGGCCTGGAGCAGGACGGCGACGCCTGGCGGCGGGTCGAGCTGCTCGCCACGAACCTGGCCGTCAGCTCCTTCGGCGAGGACGAGGCCGGCGAGCTGTACGTGACCGATCTGAACGGCGGGGTCTATCGCCTCATGGGCGCGAGCCGGGTCATGCTGCCCTTCCTGCATGCCCTGCGCGATGGCCACCTTGCGATGGGACGCTGGCAACGGCAAGCCCCGGGATGACGAGCCGCGCCATCCCGGGGCCGCGCGGCTGCCGCCGAACGGCACGGGCCGATCGGAGCCTTGTGCAATATCCAACATGGGATAATTCCTGACTTGTGGCGCATGGGCAAGCTCCTATGATGCAATGGTCCATCACAGACGATCCATTGTCAGGAGGCCATGTATGTCGGAGCACTCTGTCGACCGCACCCCCATCCCCACCATCTCACGCCGCGCCGAGCGCGACGCCGCGGCCGAGCGCCGCCGGAACTTCCCGTACCGCTTCCCGCGCGATGCGCGCAAGCTGGGCGGCAAGTTTTCCGTGGACGAAAACGCCCGTCGCCTGCTGCGTTATTTCTATCTGGAGCGCCGCCTGGCCCAGGGCCTCGGCTCATGGGCGCTGGCGATTCCGGAGTTCGAGGTCAAGATCGAGACGGGCCGTCACATCTTCTGGCACGCGGACGCCGCGCAGAAGCTGCGCAACCGGCTGCACGAGCAGGAGATGCGGCTGACGGCCATCGACGGCTTCCGCGACGCGGAGCTGGATCTGTTGATCGAGGAGATCCTCTCCGCCGAGGATGCGCCGGAGCTGCTCGTCGGCGTCCATCAGGTGTTGGGCCGGGCGCTCGCCATAGCCTACCAGCACCATATCGACGACACCGACCCGGTCGCGGATGCGCCGACCATCCGCATCCTGCGCCAGATCCTGCTGGACTACGAGCCGATGCTGGCGTGGGCGGAGGCTGCGCTGGCCGCATATGTGGAGGGCGGCATCGACGAGTCCCGCCTGGAGCGCTGGCGCTGGCATCTGTTCCGGCTGTTGCAGAGCCTGGGCGGCGTCACCGGGGCCGACGAGCGCGGCCTGCGGCCGGTCCCGCTGCGCGCGGAGGCGAAGCCCTACAAGCGCGGGGAGATGCCGCAGCGCGACAGCCGCTTCGTCACCTTCACCCATACCGGCGATTACAACGTCGCGGACGGGGAGCCGCGCCACGAGCCGGACACCTACGAGGACAAGCGGCTGCGCTTCGTGCGCACGCAGCGCGACGAGGTGGACGCCATCGAGGCCTTCGGCACCTTCCTCTGGGACATCCGCTTCAAGGATTTCGACGCCGAGTATGACCTGGCCCGCGTCACCTGGGACGAGGCGCGGCACACCGAGCTCGGCCACAAGACGCTGCTGACGCTGGGCTATGACCCGTTCGAGCTGCCGAACCGGCTGACGCCGAGCACCTGCCGCGGGCCGATGGAGCCGGCGTATGCCATGGCCGAGATCAACCTGTTCGGCGAGGTGGGGGTCATCAAGACGATCCACGAGCTGATCGACGAGGCGCGCGAGCGAGACGACTCGACGGTCGCCCACATCAGCGACTTCGTGCGCGCGGACGAGCGGACGCACGTGCGCAAGGGCCAGCGCATCCTGCGGGTGATGACGGACATGGACATGAAGGCGTTGCAGTTGCGCACGCGCGAGCTGTTTGCCGAGTGTCTGGTCAGCCTGGGCGCGTTCAGGAAGGACGTGGATGTGCTGGTGCTGTCGCGCGAGGAGCTGGAGCACTACATCGGGGAGTAGACGCTAAGGACGCCGGAGTTCTCCTCACCCCCCAGCCCCCTCTCCTGACGGGCGAGCTTCCGGCTCGAACGTCAGGAGAGGGGGAGTTGAAAGGGCTGGCGTCCTTAGCGTCT
>MWBF01000105.1 GCA_002068935.1 Chloroflexi bacterium ADurb.Bin325 | reverse complement strand
CGCCGCGATAGGTGACGCGACGAGACCCCGCCGACATGCGCGGGGCCGCTGTGCGCATTATAACACAACAGGCGGGCTATCGCCCGATGAGCGCCGGGCGCAAGACGCACAACAGCCCCCGGTGGGGCGCCGGGGGCCGCTGTACTCACCTATCCAGGTGATGGGGCCGATCGGGGGATCAGCAAAAAAGCGGGCCGTTGTCCAGGCTGATCGATGTTGGGGGCCATCGATCATTAAAACGCATTATAGTCATCTTGCTTACATTGTCAAGGGGGTAACAGAAAAATCCGATCAATTTCCGCAATTTTAAGGTTAGCTCCGCGAGAGTGATCCTGTGGCCCGGAACCTCTCCGAAAAGCGCTGGGGCCGATCTCCGACCGTGCCCCCTGTCCGGGCGCCCTAAGCGGGTGGACGGCTCAGCGCCGCCGACGGCGCAAGGCCAGTCGAAGGATGCAGCCCACCGCCCTACGGGGGCCCCTTCGACTGCGTCCGCCGCAAGCGGCGGCCTCCGCTCAGGATGCCCCCACAGGGTACGTCCCAATCCCGGGCCGGCAGGCATCCTGAGCGGGTGGACGGCTCAACGCCGCCGACGACGCAAGGCCAGTCGAAGGAGCGGGATGTTCGTAGTGGGCGCTTCAGCGCCTTGCCGGGCGTGGGGCGCTCAAGCGCCTACTACAAACGGGTATAGCCGCGCGCATCCTGAGCGGGTGGACGGCTCAACACCGCGGCGCGTACTTCGATCGCGCGACGGAACATGCTATAATGAGACACCGCATCCGGGCAATACTCGAAGGAGTCACAACATGCCGCTGACCATATCACAGGACGGATTGGAACGGATCATGCACGCACGCCACCATGACCCCTTCGAGGTCCTGGGCGCGCATGCGGTCGAGCTGAATGGACGCCAGGCCGTGGCCATTCGTGCGTTTCTGCCCTACACCCAGCAGGTGTGGGCCGTCCTGCACGACGGCGCGGAACACGCGCTGGAGCGCGTGCCGAACACCGACTTCTTCGAGGCGGTCATCCCGCTGCCCGACAGGGACGCGGTGGCCGCGTTCTTCGCCGCAGGCGGCGCGGCCGCGGCCTATCAGCTCCGCCGGGTCGAGAAGGACGGCGAGGAGCTGCTCCTGGCCGACCCGTACAGCTTCCTGCCCGTGCTCGGCGACCTCGATTTGCAGCTCTTCAGCCAGGGCGCGCACTACCGCACCTACAACCGGCTCGGCGCGCAGATCATCACCCACCAGGGCGTCACGGGCGTGGCGTTCGCCGTGTGGGCGCCCAACGCTCAGCGCGTCAGCGTCATCGGCGACTTCAACCGGTGGGACGGCCGCGTCCACCCGATGCGCGTGCGCGGCGGCTCCGGCGTCTGGGAGCTGTTCATCCCCGGCCTGGGCGAGGGCGCGCTCTACAAATATGAGATCAAGACCCAACACGACGCCCTGCTCCAGAAGACCGATCCGCAGGGCTTCTACGCCGAGATGCGGCCCAAGACCGCCTCGATCGTTTGGGACATCGGCAAGCACGTCTGGCAGGACGACGCCTGGCTGGCCCGCCGCCCGCGCCGCGACCTGCTGCGCGAGCCGCTGACCATCTACGAGGTGCATCTCGGCTCGTGGATGCGCGTGCCGGAGACGAACGGCTATCTGACCTATCGCGACCTGGCCCACAAGCTGGGCGATTATGTCCAGCAACAGGGCTACACGCACATCGAGCTGCTGCCCATCACCGAACACCCGCTGGATCTGTCGTGGGGCTATCAGGTGACGGGCTACTTTGCGCCGACGAGCCGGTTCGGGACGCCGGACGACTTCCAATATTTCGTGGATCACCTGCACCAGCTCGGCATCGGCGTCATCATGGACTGGGTCCCCGCGCACTTCCCCAAGAACGACAACGGCCTGGCGATGTTCGACGGCAGCGCGCTCTACGAATACGCCGACTCGCGGCTGGGCGAGCACCTCGAATGGGGCACGAAGGTCTTCAACTGGGCGCGCACCGAGGTGCAGCAGTTCCTGATCAACAGCGCGCTCTTCTGGCTCGACAAATACCACATCGACGGCCTGCGCGTGGATGCGGTCGCCTCCATGCTCTACCGCGACTATGCGCGCACCGAGTGGCTGCCCAACGAACACGGCGGGCGGGAGAACCTGGAGGCCATCGCTTTCCTGCAACACATGAACGAGCGGACGCACAGCGAGTTCCCCGGCACGTTCACCTGCGCTGAGGAGTCCACCTCGTTCCCCGCGGTGAGCCGGCCGGTCTATCTCGGCGGGCTGGGCTTCACGTTCAAGTGGAACATGGGCTGGATGCACGACACGCTGGATTACATCAGCCTCGACCCGGTGTATCGCAAGTATCACCACAACAAGACGACCTTCGGCCTGATGTACGCCTTCAGCGAGAACTTCATCCTGCCCATCTCGCACGACGAGGTGGTCCACCTGAAGCGCTCGCTCATCAACAAGATGCCGGGCGACTTCTGGCAGCAGTTCGCCAACACGCGGCTCTATCTTGGGTTCATGTGGACCCATCCGGGCAAGAAGCTGCTGTTCATGGGACAGGATTTCGGCCAGTGGGGGGAGTGGAACGAGGACAGGAGCCTGGACTGGCACCTGACCGGCTTCGAGCCGCACCAGAAGCTCCAACGGTGGGTGGCCGACCTGAACCGGCTTTGCCGGGCCGAGCCCGCGCTGTATCAACAGGACTTCAACTGGGAAGGCTTCGAGTGGATCGACGCCAACGCCTGGGAGAACAGCGTCCTCGCCTATATCCGCAAGGCGCAGGACCCGGCGGATCATCTCGTCGTCGTCTGCAACTTCACCCCGGTCGTGCGCCACGGCTACCGGCTGGGCGTGCCCGGCCTCGCGACCTATCGCGAGGCGCTGAACAGCGACTCGGAGTACTACTTCGGCAGCAACGTCGGCAACGCCGGCGCGCTCGTGGCCGAGCCCCGGCCCTGGCAGAACCAGCCGTGCTCGGTGACGCTGACGCTGCCGCCGCTTGCGACCGTGGTGCTCAAGCCGGAGCGCGCATAGCGCGGCCGGCGGAGCGCGGCCAGCGGAGGCCGCACTACGTGCGGGCACAGTCGAAGGACGCCTCCGCATGTCTGGGGGACACATCCTTCGACTGACCTTGTGCCGTCGACAGCGCTGGGCCGTCCACCCGCTCAGGATGCCTGCTAGCCCCGCGGCCGGTCGATCTCTGCGCCGTTGCGTTGCAACTTTCACTATTGACAGCTACGCCAAGCTGTGTTATAGTGCTGACAGCGTTGACAAGAAGATCACCGTCACGCTCGTGCAAAATGCCCTCCCTATTTATTGGCGATCGAGGCAACGTCGTCGCCTCGATGCCGGCAACCGAGAGCTCACAGGAGTGTCCCTGTGCCAGTGACAATGCGCGATGTGGCGCAGCAGGCCGGAGTCTCTATCAAGACCGTCTCACGGGTGGTCAACGACCAGCCCGAACTCTCCGACGCCACCCGGCAGCGCGTCCTCGCCGTCATCGATAGCCTGGGCTATCGACCCAATATCCTGGCCCGTGCGCTCGTCACCCAACGCACGCAGATCGTCGGCCTGGTAGTCGTCGCCCTGGACAACCCCTGTTTCATCGAGATTGCGCGCGGCGTGCAGGCGGCAGGCCGCGCCCACGACTATCAGGTCTTTCTCATCACCGGCGACGAGGGCCCGCACGAGGAACAGCACATCCTGAAGGCGCTGGCCGCCTACGGCATGGACGGCATCGTCATCTATGCGACCCCGCACAGCGATCGGTATCTGGCCGAGCACGCCGGACGCTTTCCGCCGCTGGTGGTCATCCACGGCCTGGCGGAACACCCAAACATCAGCCACGTGCGCGCCGACTTCGAGGCCGGCGCCCGGCTGGCCGTCGATTATCTGATCGGCCGCGGCCACCGGGCCATCGGCATGGTGGCGAACACCGAGGCAGCGCCGGCGCGGCGCCGGTGTGAGCGGGGCTACGCGGCCAGCCTGCGCGCGCACGGATTGACATTACGGCCGGAGCGGATCGAACACGGCCCGCCGCGGATCGAAGGGGGCTACGAGGCCGCCCGCCGGCTGCTGACGGCGCACGGCGAGCTGACCGCCCTCTTCGCCTACAACGACCTGATGGCGATCGGCGCGCTGAGGGCGTGTCGCGAGCTGCGCCGGCGGGTGCCCGAAGACTGCGCCATCGTCGGCTTCGACGATGCGCCGCTGGCGACGATCGTGACGCCCAACCTCACCACCGTGCGCGTCGACAGACGCGAGCTGGGCCGACAGGCCTTCCTGCGCCTGCTGGAGAAGATGAACCGCCCGGCTGCGGTCTACCCGCCGCTCGTCCTGCCGCCGGAACTTGTGGTCAGAGAATCGGCATGAGTGAGAGCCCATGAACGCACAAATCCCAGAGCCCGCCATCCTCGAAGTCAACAACCTCAAGACCTACTTCTTCCTCGAGCGCGTGACCGTGCGCGCGGTCAACGGGGTCAGCTTTGCCCTGCCGCGCAAGAGCACGCTCGGCCTCGTGGGCGAGAGCGGCTGCGGCAAGAGCATCACCGCGATGTCGATCATGCGCCTGTACCAGGAGCCGCCGGGCAAGATCGTCGACGGCCAGATCTTCCTGCGCACCGGCGAGGGACAGGCCGTCGACATCGCCACGCTGGACCCCAAGGGCCAGGAGATGCGCCACATCCGCGGCGGCGAGATCGCGATGGTGTTCCAGGAGCCGATGACCTCGCTCAACCCGCTGTACACGGTGGGCCGCCAGATCGCCGAATCGGTGGAGATCCACCAGAAGCTGGGCCGCAAGGAGGCCATGGGGCGCGCGCTGGAGATGCTGGACAAGGTTCAGATCAGCGCGCCCAGGCAGCGGCTCAACGAGTTCCCCCACCAGCTGAGCGGCGGCATGCGCCAGCGCGTGATGATTGCGCTGGCGCTCTCCTGCAACCCGGCCATCCTCATCGCCGACGAGCCGACCACCGCGCTGGACGTGACGGTGCAGGCGCAGATCCTCGACCTGATGCGCCAGTTGCAGGCCGACTTCGATTCGTCGATCCTGCTCATCACGCACAATCTGGGCGTCGTCTCACAACTGGCCGACCATGTGGCCGTCATGTACCTCGGCAAGATCGTGGAGTATGCCGAGGTGCGCGAGCTGTTCCACCACGCGCTCCACCCGTACACCATGGGCCTGCTCAACTCGGTGCCCGTGTTCGGCAAGAAGAGCGGCCAGGTCCTGGTTCCGATCAAAGGGATGGTGCCGCCCGCGACCACGCAGGTCACGGGCTGCGCCTTTGCGCCGCGCTGTCCGTATGTGATGCCGATCTGTCTGGAACAGGAGCCGCCCCTGCGCGAGATCGCGCCGGGACACACGGCTGCGTGTCATCTATACTGAGCCTGTCCGAATCACCTGCCCTGGCCGGTCGGACCGGCTCCAACATTTCTCGAATGGACTTTACAAGGAGGTGCTGCCCGTTCAGAACTACACGTGCAATCCGATCGGTTTTTGCATTAGAGGAGGAACACACAATGAAGTCTCGCAAGTTGATGTCGCTGCTGGCCCTGCTCATGATCTTCTCGATGTTGGTGTCATGCGCTTCGCCGGCAGCCCCCGCCCCTGCGGCCCCGGCGGCCGAGAAGCCGGCCGCCGAAGCGCCCGCAGCGGAGAAACCCGCGGCCGAGAAACCGGCCGCCGAAGCGCCCGCGGCCGAAGCGCCGGCCGCCGGCGAGCTGCAAGGCCCCATCCCCTACCCCGATCCGCCGGATCTGGGCGTGGGCGCGCTGGAGGTCAAGCGGGAACCTATCGACAAGATCGTGACCTACAAGGCGCTGCCCGAATACAAGGAGCCGGCCTGGGTGACCGAGCTGGTGGAAGCGGGCAAGCTGCCGCCCGTGGCCGAGCGCCTGCCGAAGGAGCCGCAGGTCATCCTGACCAGCGGCATGGCTGACGGCGTGGGCGTGTACGGCGACGTGGGCCGCTTCTTCTCGGCCTGCCCCACCGCGGGCTGGAACAACATGGCCGGCACGACCGCCGGCTGGTTCGGCATCGAACACTACACCTTCCACTACCAGGCCCTGACCGTCACCGGCCCGCTCTGGCGCGCAGATCAGGACGTCGAACCGTTCCCGCAGATCGCCAAGAGCTGGGAGTGGTCGGAGGACGGCAAGCAACTGACCATGCACCTGATCGAGGGCGCGAAGTGGTCCGACGGCGTGCCGTTCACCGCGGATGACGTCATCTTCACCTGGGAAGACTACATCGTCGATCCGAACGTCAACTCCCCGCGCAAGGCCGACTCCTACGAGTACAACGGCATCCCCGCCACGCTCGAAAAGCTCGATGACTACACCATCAAGTGGACCTTCGGCGCCTCCCGGCCGCCGGATGTCCTCTACAAGATGGATCAGGGCGACTTCGACGTGTTCCCGGCCCACATCTACAAGCCGCTGCACCCGAAGTACAACCCGAACACCGACTACAAGACCTTCGCCAACCAGCCGGGGCCGCAGGATCTGCCCATGGTCACCATGGGGCCGTTCGTGGTCACGGCCTACAAGACCGACGAGCTGCTGGTCATGCGCCGCAACCCGTACTTCTGGAAGGTGGACGAGACGGGCCAGCAACTGCCCTACTTCGACGAGATCCAGTACCAGAAGGGCACCGCGGGCACCGGCCGCACGCTGTGCGTGATGGCGGGCGGCTGCGACCAGGACAACCTGGAGAACCCCAGCGTCTTCGTCGAGGCGCTGAGCAAGGCGCAGGAGCCCGGCGCGCCGAACACCATCACCTGGGGCCCCGAGACCCTGGGCTATGCGCTGAACATCAACCAGTCGGCCAACCTGGGCGTGAAGGACGACCGGGATAAGGCGGTGCGCGAGCTGTTCCGCGACGTACGGTTCCGCCGTGCGCTGAGCCAGGCGATGGATCGCGAGGGCATCACCCAGGCGATCATGCGCGGCCCGTTCCTGCGCCCGTGGGCCGGCGGCCTCTACCCCGGCGCGCCGGAGTTCGACCAGGCGTCGGTGGTCTACTATCCCTACAGCCTCGACACCGCCAAGGCGCTGCTGGCTGAGCTGGGCCTGAAGGACACGGACGGCAACGGCATCCTGAACTTCACGACCGGCCCGGCCGCGGGCCAGGATGTGATCCTGAGCCTGAACGCCGTCCAGGATCAGGTCGAAAGCGTCAACATCGCCGAGGCGTTGGTCAACCAGTTCGCCGCGGTGGGCCTGAAGATCAACATGCGGCCGCTCACCTCGGACGCCGCGAGCGACATCTCGCAGAGCGGCGAATGGGACATGACGGTCGACCGCATGGGCCAGAACTTTGCGCTGCCGCATACGAGCTGCCTGTCGATGGCGCCGATCACCAAGAACGCGCCCGGCTGGCATCGCGAGGGCGACGAGCCGCGCATCTTGCAGCCCTTCGAGGAGGAGCTGATCAGGATCATCGACGCCTACTGCGCCACCACGGACCCGGCCGAGCGCAAGGCCCTGATGTCGCAGTACAACAAGGTGTTCACCGAGAACCTGTACAATGTCGGCGTGTTCGTGGGCCGCTACGGCGAGAACCTTGCCAAGCGGTTCAAGAACGTGCCGACCGGCCTGCCTGCCTTCCTCTACGACTGGACCGAGGGCAACATCATGCTCGAGCAGGTGTGGACGCCTGTCGACGAGCAGAAGCCGCAGGTGCAGCCGAACACGATCGCAGTATACGAGGGCTCGGCCCTGTACAAGCTGATCGGGAAGTAACTCGCATGTCCGGCGACTGAAGCCACGGCTGCCGTTGCGAAGTCTGCCTGCGCAGACGGCCCAGTCTCGTAGGAGGCTTCGCAACGGTGGCCGCGGTTTCGGCCGCCAGGATCGTCAAGGGGGGTGAAGCCCATGCTCAACTACATCCTGCGCAGACTCTTTGTCGCGGTCTTCCTGTTGCTTGGGGTGGCCATCGTCTCGTGGATCGTCATCCAACTGCCCCCCGGCGACTTTGCGACGACCTACGAGACCTTCCTGATGAGCCAGGGCGGCATCACCCAGGAAGAGGCCCGGGAACGTGCCGACAAGCTGCGCGAACAACTGGGCCTGGATCAACCCCAGTGGAAGCAGTTTTACGACTGGATCACCGGCATCGTCACTCAGGGCAAGTTCGGCTATTCGTTCGCCTACCGCCGCGACGTCGGCGAGCTGATCAAGGAGCGGCTGGGCTATACCCTCATCCTGGCGCTGGCCGCGCACAGTATCTCCACCGTCGTAGGAATAGTGGTGGGCATCTATGTCGCGCAGCGCAAGTACAGCCTCTCCGACAACATTGCCTCGGTGATAGCGTTCGTGCTGGCAAGCGTGCCGCGCTTCTGGATTGCCCTGGTCATCATCTATATGCTGGTCTTCACCTTCAACCAGCACCATATCACCTCGTTCTTCTCGCCCGAATATGTGCTCGCGCCGTGGTCCTGGGCGAAGGTGGGCGACTTCATCCGCCACACCTGGCCCGTCGTCTTTATCGCGGGGCTAGGCGGCGTCGCGCGCAACATGCGCGTCATGCGCGGCAACCTGCTCGACGTCCTCGGCCAGCAATACGTCACCACCGCGCGCTCGAAGGGCCTGGAAGAGGGCCGGGTCATCAACCGCCACGCGGTGCCGAACGCGCTCCACCCGATCGTGGCCTATCAGGGCACGGTGCTGCCCTATATGCTGCAGGGCGAGATGGAGGCCGCCATCGTCATCGGCATCCCTACCCTGGGCCCGCTCTTCTACCAATCCCTGGTCAACCAGGACATCTATATCTCCGGCGGCCTGCTCTTCATTTACGCCGCGCTGATTGTCCTGGGCAACCTGATTTCCGATCTCTCGCTGTCGATTCTCGATCCGCGCATCCGCTACACGTGATGGGGACAGGCCATGCAAGACACCGATATGCTCCTACCGTCCGATGACACCGCGGCCGAGCCCGCCAGCGTCCAGACGATCATGGCGGAGACCGAGCCGCACGAGGGCTATTTCCAGCTCGTCTGGCGGCGCTTCAAGCGCAGCAAGGCCTCCATCTTCGGCGGCCTGCTCGTGCTGGCCCTCGCCATCATGGCCCTCTTCGCCGAGTTCTTCTCGCCCTACCCGCTGGAAGGCGTCAACCTGACGGATACGTTTATCGCGCCTTCCATCGTGCGGCTGATCGACGCAAACGGCCGCTTCCACCTGCGCCCCTTCGTCTATGCGCAGGATGTCACGCTGGACCCCAAAACGTTTGCGCCGACCTGGACCGAGAACACCGACGTGATGTACCCCATCCAGTTCTTCGTCAAGGGCTTCGAGTACAAGCTCCTGGGCCTGATCCCGTGGGATCGCCACCTGTTCGGCGTCGAAAGCCCCGGCAGCATCCACCTGATGGGCACGGATAAGTTCGGCCGTGACCTGTTCGGCAAGTCGTGCCAGGCCGGGCGCATCTCGCTGACGATGGCGCTGTTCGGCACCATCATCAGCGTCGCGATCGGGTCGGTGCTCGGCGTGACCTCCGGCTACTATGGCGGCAAGATCGACAACGCCATCCAGCGTTTCGTCGAGTTCGTCAACTGCTTCCCGCAGCTGCCCCTGTGGATGTCGCTGGCGGCCATCGTCCCCCGCACGTGGGACTCGTTCAAGATCTTCGTCATCATGGCCGTCATCTTTGCGATGCTGTCGTGGACGACGCTCGAACGCGAGGTGCGCGGCAAGGTGCTGGCCTTCCGGTCGACCGACTTCGTGCTGGCCGCCAAGGAGATGGGCGCATCCGACCGCCGCATCATCTTCCTGCACCTGTACCCGAACAGCCTGAGCCACGTGCTCGTCATCCTGACGCTGACCGTGCCGTCGATCATCCTGGCGGAGGCCTTCCTGAGCTTCCTCGGCATCGGCATCCAGGAGCCGCTGATCAGTTGGGGCCTGCTGATGCGCAACGCGCAGAACATCCAGACGCTCGGCCAGTACCCCTGGATGATGACGCCGGTCTTCTTCATCATCACCGCGGTGCTCGGCTTCAACTTCCTGGGCGACGGCCTGCGCGACGCGGCCGACCCATATGCCGCGATGTGATAATGACAAATTGAAGATTGAAGATTGCAGATTGCAGATTGCAGATTCTAGAGGGCAGAGCAGCGTGATCCATTTCATCAGGGCCAACCTTCGGTTGGCACGTCATCAGCGTTCCATCCGGCGCGCGATTCCGCTCGCCGTCATCCTGCTGCTGATCGTGGGGGCGGCCGCGGCGGACGGGCCGGTGACGCTGACGGGCACGGTGACGGACGCAAACGGTCCGGTGGCCGGCGCGGTCGTGCGCATCGCGCTGACCGACAACGCCACGACCAGCGCGGCCGACGGCGCGTTCCGCCTGGCCGACGTGCAGGCGACCGGCCCGCTGACCGTCACCGCCTGGGCCGAGGGCTACTACATCAGCGCGGTCAAGCTGGCCGCCGACGCGCAGGAGCGCACCGGACAGCGCGGCCTCAACATCGTGTTGGAGCGCCATTTCATCGGCGACAACCCCAAGTACGACTGGGTTTCCCGCGACGGCGTCGCCGGCTCGGCCGCGTGCGGCGAATGCCACACGCAGAACCCCGAATGGGAGGCCGATGCGCACGGCCAGTCGGCCGTCAACCCGCGCTTCCTGAGCCTGTATGCGGGCACGGATCTCCAGGGCAACCAGAGCGCGCGGACGAAGTTCGATCTCGGCGTGCCGGTCGAGCGCGACCCGGAGGAGCCCTATCACGGCCCCGGCTATCGGCTCGACTACCCCGACCGCAACGGCAACTGCGCGGCCTGCCATACGCCGCTGGCCGCCAAGATCCCGAACGACACGAACTGCGGCTGGTCGGGCTGCCACACGAGCGTCACTGCCGAGCGGGTGCCCAACCTCGTCCCGCCCGCGCCCTCGCCCCTGAACCTGACCGGCGTCGCGGCCGA